>JAABSS010000059.1 GCA_011390235.1 Desulfotignum sp. | reverse complement strand
AGCTGTTAGCTATTAGCTGTTAGCTATTAGCTGTTAGACAATTGCACAGTTTGCACATTTTTTACAAATACAAGGCACATACAGGATAACTGAACCAGATGACTATCAGCGACCGTGAAAGACAGGATTCAATGGATATTCCTGAATGTTTTGGCGAATTCAGTAAAAACAACAAGCTGTGCTTCACCTATTGCGCCATGTCAATCCGATGCTGTCTTATGCGCAGCAGACATCCCAAAACCGACATACTGGAAAGACTGCTCATTCCCAACCATTATGCGGTAAAACCCAACTAACGGCCATCAGGAAAAAATTTTGCCGGGATTCAAAATCTGGCGGGGATCAAATACAGCCTTTATTTTTTTCATGATATCCTGCTCAACAGGACCGATTTCCAGGGACAGATAAGCCATTTTGGTAAGCCCCACTCCGTGTTCACCGGTAATGGTTCCGCCTAAAGCAATGGTTGCGTCAAACAGTTTGTCCACCGCTTTTTTGGCCTTTTCTGTCTGGGATGCGTTTTGTTTGTCATACATGATATTGCAGTGGATGTTGCCGTCTCCGGCATGGCCGAAACTGACAATGGTCAGGCCTGATTCCTGTTGTATCTGTTCAATGCACGTTACCATGTCCGGAATCCTGGATATGGGCACCACAATATCTTCATTGATCTTCTGGTTGGCGATTTTATAGAGAATGGGGGACAAGGCTTTTCTGGCCTCCCATAAGGCTGCCGCTTCCCCTGGATCTTTAGCCGTACGGATATCCAGAGCCCCGGCTTTTTTACAGAACCGGGTGATCAGATCTGCCTGGGTCTTCACGGTCCCGACATCTCCGTCCACCTCCAGAATCAGCAATGCCCGGGCCTGGCCGGGCAGCACAAAGCGCAAATGGTTTTTTACCAGATCCAGGGAAGCTGCATCCAGATATTCCACACACCTGGGAATCACAGCCAGCCGCATGATACCGGATACGGCCCGGGCAGCCGTGTGCATGTCATCAAAACACACGGCCAGGGTTGCCACACATTCGGGTTTGGGCAGCAGTTTGAGAACAATGCGGGTCACCAGGGCCAGGGTGCCTTCCGATCCTACAATAAGGCGGGTCAGGTCGTATCCCGCCACCCCCTTGGCTGTGGAAACCCCGGTACGGATAATATCACCGCAGGGCAGCACCGCTTGAAGCCCGAGTACATATTCTCTGGTCACCCCGTATTTCACCGCCCTGGGGCCGCCGGCACACTCTCCGACATTGCCGCCAATGGTGCAGACAGCTGCGCTGGCCGGATCCGGGGGATAAAAAAGGCCGCACGCCTCCACTGCCGTGTGCAGATGGGATACGATGACTCCGGGCTCCACGGTTGCCGTAAAATTTTGTTCATCAATGTCAAGAATCCTGTTCATCCGGGAGGTTGCCAGCACCAGTCCCCCCTGGATCGGCACCGCCCCGCCGGTCATGCCTGACCCGCTTCCCCTGGGAATAACGGGCAAATAATTTTCCCAGGCCAGTTTCATGATTTGTGCCACCCGGGCTTCTGAATCCGGAAATATTACAGCATCGGGCAGGCAGGATTGGCCTGTGGCATCATAGGAATAGCACAGAAGATCTTCTTTTTTCCGGGTGATAAAATTTTTGCCCGCAAGTTTTTCCAGCTGCCTGAAGACAGATTCGCTCATACCCATTTAGAATTTACCTGATTCAATTTTTTTGGACAGGTACTGGACCTGTTCAAACAAAACCCCTTTGTGTCTGAGTTCTTTTTCAACTGCATTCACCGAATAAATGGCTGTTGCATGGTAGCGCTTGAAGCTTGACCCGATTTTCTTGATGGGCTGATCAGTATATTTTCTGGACAGAAAGATCGCCACCTGACGGGGTTTGACAATATTTTTTTTCCGGGATTTGGAAACAAGAGCCTGTTCGGTTATGGCATATTCTTTACATACCAGTTTTTTGATCACGTCAATGGTGATGCGCTTCTGGTGTTTGCGGATATTGGCCAGAACGCTTTTTGCCAGTTCAATATCAATATTGCAGCCCAGAAGCTGGCCTTTGGCTACCACCCCGAAAAGCCCGCTTTCCAGCTGCCTGACATCATCACACAATTCCTGGGCAATATATTCAGTGACCTGGGCGGGAATCAGACAGTTAAGGGATTTTGATTTTCTTCTGAGGATTTTCACCCGCGTCTTAAAATCCGGTGCCTGGATTTCTGTAACCAGGCCCATGGTCAAACGCGACCGCAGCTGGTCATCGATTTTGGGAATATCATCGGGAAGGTCACACCCTGAAAAGATGATTTTGCGGTCAGCGTCGAGCAGATAATCCAGGGTAATGGCCAGTTCCTTCTGGATGGCTTTTTTTCCGGATAAAAAATGAATATCTTCCAGAATAAGCATCTCGCATTTTTTGCGGTACTTTTCCTTGAAAGTATCAATGGTGTTATTTTTCAAGGAAAAAATCATTTCATTGGTAAAATCCTCGGCTGTTACATAATAGACCCGCAAAGAACGTTTACTGGTAACAACATGGTGGCCAACCGCCTGGGAAAGATGGCTTTTTCCCAGGCCGGTTTTGCCCAGAAGATACAGAATGCCGGCACCATTCATTTTTCCTTCAGCAAGAGACAAGGATGCGCTATAGGCAAAACTGGAATTGTCCCCCACCACAAAATCATCAAAGGTGTATCCTTTTTTGAGCATTCTGCCACAGTTGAAGCAGCTGCCAAACCCGGGCAGAGATGCCTGGATGGATTTTTTTGCTTCAGCGGTTAACACTGTTGCACCAACCGCGTTATCAATGGGTTTTTCAGAAGAGGGTTTTTCAGAAGATTGCTGTGTTTTAAACTCAATGCGCACCGACTGTCCGAGCTTTTTGAATTCTTTTTCAAGCAAAGCCTGATAATTTTCCTTCAGGCGCCTGACAAAAAAGGCATTGGGAGTGGACAGGCATATGCAGCCGTCTTTATGTTCCAGGAGGTTAACCGGATCTATCCACATTCTGTAGCTGTGATCAGGGATTGATTTTTTGATTTGAGATTTAACCTGTACCCAGTATCCGTCCATGGTTTTCAACAAGCAGACCTTTCCCTTCATACAAAAATTGGAGTTATTGTCAATTGTACCGAATTACCCGCTAATCACTGAATACTTGCAGACCAAAAAAAAGTATAGGTTTTTCTATGCGAATATGGATTCTTGGTCAAACCGGATAATTCATGTTAGGAGAAGATGAGTATTTTGTCTGGCACAATTATTCAACTATTTGAAATTTAATATTTTTTTTTGTGAAACAAGATTATTTTTAAAAATAACAACCACTTCCCCAAGGCCTTATTTTTTTAGGAAATTTCATTGGTTCTTGCTTTTTTTCAAATTGGCTGAAAATACTTTTTCTTTGTTTTACTCTGTTTTTCTCACTTTTTTGCCAAATTAAACAAAATTTGGAATTTTTTGTCAATTCCGTGATACCAATGGTTTCACAATTTATCAGGCCCCCCCATATTTACAATCCGCACTGCCAATAGTATATTGGCAATTTTAACCCCTTAACAGTTCTTCCAATATATATGGTATCTGTTTTTAAACCAAAGGCATCTGCACAGACCCGGCCTGTTATCGGTATTTCCATGGGAGACCCCCTTGGCATAGGTCCTGAAATCCTAATCAAGGCATTGCAGCATCCAGGTATGTATGACATCTGCAGACCCGTTGTCATAGGAGATCCCCATGTCATGGCATATGCCCTTTCACAATTTTCCACATCCATGACCCTGCACCAGATCTCTGTCCCAAAAAATGGTGTGTATGAACCGGCTTATCTTAATCTGCTGGCAGTTTCCAATCTCCGGACAAATCTACGGGCAGATACATCCATGACCCCGGATATGGGACAGGCCATGGCAGATTATATCACATCCGGGGTGCGCCTTGCCATGCAGCAAAAGATTGCCGCTCTGGTCACCTGCCCCATCACCAAAACCGGCCTTACCCTTGCTGGTTCACCGTTTCATGGTCACACTGAAATGATCGCCCACCAGACCGGTACCCGAAAATTTGCCATGATGTTGGCGGGAAACCGTTTAAAGGTTGTGCTGGTGACCATCCATATTCCCCTGGAAAACGTTTGCCGATCCCTCAACCGAGATAAAATTGTGGACACTATCCTGCTGACCCGGGATGCGCTGCAAAACCGTTTCAATATGCTTCATCCCAAAGTGGCCGTGGCAGGCCTCAATCCCCACGCCGGAGAAGCCGGTCTTTTTGGCACACAGGAACATGACATCATTGCACCGGCTGTCCGGGCAGCAGGCACAAAAAACTGTGATGTTGTGGGCCCGCTGCCGCCGGACACGGTATTCTTCCATGCCCTGAACAAAAAATATGATGCTGTGGTGTGCATGTACCATGACCAGGGACTGATCCCCTTTAAACTGATCCATTTTGCGGACGGGGTCAACATTACGCTGGGACTGCCCATCATCCGGACATCTGTGGACCACGGCACAGCCTATGATATTGCCTGGCAGGGAAAAGCAGATCCGACCAGTCTTGTACAGGCTGTGAAGATGGCGGTTTTTCAAGCCCGTAACAGGACTGACCACGGGTATGGATAAAATCATTATTCAGGGGGCCAGGGAACACAACCTGAAAAACATTGATGTGCAGATTCCCAAAAACAGCTTCACCGTGATCACCGGTCTGTCCGGGTCAGGCAAATCCACCCTTGCCTTTGACACCTTGTTTGCAGAGGGACAGCGGCGGTACGTGGAGTCATTATCCACCTACGCCAGGCAGTTTTTAGGACAGATGGACAAACCGGATGTGGATGCCATTGAAGGCCTGTCTCCTGCCATTGCCATTGAACAAAAAACCGCGGGGCACAATCCCAGATCCACGGTGGGCACTGTTACCGAAATTTATGACTACCTGCGGCTGTTGTTCGCCAGAGTGGGAACCCCCTATTGCCATCTGTGCAAAGAACCGATCCAGGCCATGTCTGTTGATCAGATCTGTGACCGGATCATGGACATGCCCCGGCAAAACCGGCTCATCCTTCTTGCCCCCCTGATCCGGAATAAAAAAGGACAGCATACCTCTGTGTTTGCTCAGATCAAAAAACAAGGATTTGCCAGGGTTCGGGTGGATGGCCGGATTCATTCCGCACAGGATCCTCCGATGCTGGAAAAAAACAAAAAACATGATATTGAAGCGGTGGTGGACCGCCTCATTGTCAAACCCGGTATTGAAAAACGGCTCACTGATTCTCTGGAACTTGCCCTGTCAATGTCCGAAGGGCCCATCATTATTATGGACCTTAACCGGAACCAGGATATTTTGTTCAGTGAAACAGCCGCCTGTTTAAACTGCCATATCAGTTATCCGGAATTCACCCCTGCCAGTTTTTCCTTTAATTCCCCCCAGGGGGCCTGCCCCCATTGTGATGGACTGGGAACCGTTTCCGAGTTTGATCCGCACCTGGTCGTGCCCGACCCCAATATATCCCTGCGCCAGGGGGCTGTGCTTCCCTGGCAGAACAAAGATTCTGTCCAGTTCATGGAATTTCTGGATGCCCTTACCACCCATTTTCAAGAAGATATCTATACCCCTTTTAAAAAATTGTCTTCAGAATTCCGAAACATCCTTTTGTTTGGATCCGGACAAAAAAAAATCCCTTTTTATATGGAGCGGGCCGGTAAAAAAATCATCTACCAAAAAAAATTTGAGGGTATTATTCCCAATCTGAAACGGCGGTACCATGAAACCGATTCTCCTGTTGTGCGCGAAGATATCAAACAATATATGAACTTCATTGTCTGTCCCCGGTGCAAAGGTTCACGTCTTACCCCGGCATCTGCCAGTGTCAGGATCGGAAACTTCTCCATCTGGGACCTTTGCAGTCTGTCCAT
>JAABSS010000058.1 GCA_011390235.1 Desulfotignum sp. | reverse complement strand
CAGGCCTGGCTGTTGGTGCCGGAGGGGGCGAACACCGCAAGCTTGATAAGATCTGCTATTTTTTCTTTTTCCACCGGGCTCTGCCTGTAATGCCGGCAGGACCGTCTGGAGAGCATGAGCCGGGCCAGATCCCGGGTGGGAAGGCTGCTGCCCGGGGCCTGCCAGGCAGTGTCCACGGCAAAGGTGGAAAAGTGATGCAGGTCCAGATCCAGGGCCGGGATGGCGATGGCGTTTTCCGGACAGGCAGCCATGCAGTGGCCGCACTGCAGGCACCGGGCAATGTTTGTGTCGGGTGCTGCCTTGGCAATGCTGTTTTCCAGGGATATAATCTCTGTCGGGCACACCCGGATACAGGCGCCGCAGCCGGCGCACCGGGCAGGATCAATGGTTACGGAAGTGGATGTCGAATGCATTTGTGTCCTTTTTTCAGGTGCAAGCCTACCATTTTTTTTCATTATCATATAATAAAGGGCAATCAACGATAATAACAAGGGGTTTGTTTTGGAGTTTGATTTTTCTGTCCATCAGCACTTGTATTTCGGGCCGGGGAAACTGTCGCGGCTGCCGGATCTGGCAGGGGGGTACGGCCGCACCCTGCTGCTGATTACCGGTGCTTCTTCTTTTGTGAATGGCCCGCATTGGGCGCCGCTGCAAAAAGGATTCAAAGCAGCCGGGATTGCGGTGTACACAGCTGAAATTCAGGGAGAACCCGGCCCGGGTGATATTGACGGGATTGTGCAAAGATATGCCGGCCGCCCGGTGGATGTGGTGGCGGCTGTGGGCGGGGGCAGTGTGCTGGATGCGGGCAAGGCCGTATCAGCCATGCTGCCCCAGAATGGTCTGGTGACCGATTTTCTGGAAGGGGTGGGGGCCCGGACCCATGACGGGAGAAAAGTGCCGTTCATTGCGGTTCCCACCACAGCAGGTACCGGCAGTGAGGCCACAAAAAATGCCGTGATCAGCCGGACCGGAGAAAACGGGTTTAAAAAATCGCTGCGCCATGACAATTTTATGCCGGATGCAGCCCTGGTGGACCCGGCGCTGGCATGTGCCTGCCCGAAAGATATCACGGCAGCCTGCGGCATGGATGCGTTGACCCAGCTGCTGGAGTCCCTGGTTTCCACAAAGGCATCCCCCATGGCCGATGCGCTGTGTGTCAGCGGGTTGGAAGGATTCGGAACAGCCCTGCAGCGGTGTGTGTTGCAGGACCCGGAAGACCTGGAAGGCCGGTCACGCCTGGCGTATGGGGCATATCTGTCCGGGCTGACCCTGGTCAATGCCGGGCTGGGGGTGGTGCACGGATTTGCTTCGGCGATCGGCGGCATGGAGAACATGCCCCATGGGAAAGTGTGCGGCACCCTGCTGGCAGCCGCCACCCGGGAAAACATCACGGCCCTGATGGCACAGGATCCCGGGCATCCGGCTTTAGAAAAATATGCCCGGGCAGGGTGGATACTGGCGGGCAGGGCGAAGGATACGGACTGGGTTACGGGATGCAGCCAGCTCATGGATCTGTTGGAGGAGTGGACGGAACGATTTGATATGCCCCGGCTGGGTGTTTACGGCATCACCCCTGCCCAAATCGGGTCGATCGTGGATGCAGCTGGCCAGAAAAACAATCCTGTGCACCTGTCCGGGGATGCGATGCAGAGGATATTGGAAATGCGGCTGTAAGGGATGAAGGTAAGACGTCAAGGGAAAATAAAAATGTAAACGGCAAGAAAAAGGTAAGAAAGTTAACTTCTGACCCCCCTTTTACCCCATTTAGATGCCGGCGGTGGTGATGAGCTCAGATGCTTCGGATGCCAGTTTCAGCAGGATGGCAATATATTGCTGCTCAATGGCTGCAAGGGAATATTCTCTGGCTGGAAAATCCAGGCTGACCGCACCGGCAACCGTTCTGGTCTGGTAATTCATCATGGGGGCGCCGATGCTGATTATGCCCGGGATGTATTCCTTATTATTAATGGAATACCCCCGGGTTTTTGTCTCCTGGATGTCTGATTTGATTTCATCAAGGTCAACAAGGGTGTCAGGGGTCAATTTTATCGGCTTGAGAATGGAAAAATACTGGTCCAGATCCGCTTGTGCAAGGTTGGCCAGGATGATTTTGCCCATGGCCCTGGCATATAATTCATCCATGATGAGCGGCAGATGAAAGGAAACCAGGTTGGGCATTTCCCGGCGGTAGAGGGAGATCAGTTTGAATCCGTCAATCAGGGCCGAATCAATGGATATGTGGTGTTCAAAAAAGGTCTTGTCAATAATGGGCTTGATGCCCTGGTAAATATCAAATCCGTGGAAACATTCATGCCCCATTAAAAATGCTTTGGGTCCCAGGCGCAGGGATTTGTCATTGACGCTTTTGCGCAGGTATCCCAGCTGGACAAGGGTATTTACCAGCCGGTAGGTGGATGTTTTATTGATGCCGGTGCGGGTTGCTATTTCCGTCAGGGACCGGGAGGGGTGTTCCCTGCTAAACAAACTTAACACGGAAAGGCCTTTTTCCAGGGTTTTGGAAAAATACTGGCTGGGGTTCTTGATCATAACATGTCCTGGTTGTTTTTGTAATAAGTTGACCGGATAGTAACACAAAATTTCTAAAATTTAATTGCCTTTATATATTTTTCTAAGTTAGTGCAATATTTGGCTAAGAAAAAATAAAAAAACTATTGACATCATAAAAATACTTCTTTAAATTCAAAAATAGAATGTTTGTTACTATTATAGTAACTAAATGAGCATCAAAATCAAATCGTAAAAAAAGGGGGAAGTTGTCATGAAAAAATTATTCGCTTTGTTAACACTGGCCGTGGTTGTATTTTGTTTTACAATGCCTGCCCAGGTATTTGCAGCAAAAGTATTGAAACTGGGCTTTGGTGATCCCATTAACTCCGACCAGGGGGCCATTGCAAAGCAGTTCAAGTACCTGGTGGAAGGGTACACCGGCGGTGAAGTGGAGGTTCAGCTGTTTCCGGGCAGTGCTCTGGGAAATGAAACCGAAATGCTGCAGAACACCCGCAGCGGGGAACTGGATCTGTGCATGTTGTCTGTTCCCAACCTGTCGCCGTTTTCCCGTAAGATCAATATACTCACCTTTCCCTATGTCATTAAAAGCTTTCGCGATGCCGTGACCATTACCACTGGGAAACTGGGCCAGCAATGGAATGATATCCTCAAAAAAGAGGCCGGTATAAGAATCCTGGCATGGACCTATTCCAATTTCCGCCACCTGACCAATTCCAAACGCAAAATCAACAGTATGGCTGATCTCAATGGCCTCAAAGTCCGGGTTCCCCAGAATGCCTTGATGATCGCATCCTATGAGGCCTGGGGAGCGAATCCCACCCCCATGGCATGGCCGGAAACCTTTACCGCGCTGCAGCAGGGCGTGGTGGACGGTCAGGACAATCCCTATATTGTCAACTACACCATGAAGTTTCAGGAAGTGCAGAAATATATCACCCCGCTGCATTACCAGTTTTCTCTGCAGCCCATGATTGTCGGTGAAAAACATTTCCAGAAAATGGATCAGGAATTGAAGGAGATCCTTGTCCGGGCAGGCCTTGAAGCCCAGCAGTACTGTGTGCTGTTCCAGAAGGAAGAATCTGATAAAGCCCTGCAGGCAATGCTGGATGCCGGCATGGAGTACAGCGAATTTTCAGACGAAGACAAGATGATCCAAGTGGCCAAGGAAAAGGTATGGCCCGAATATTATGACAAAGTCGGCGGCAAGGAAGCGGTCATGGAAGTGGTGGCAGAGCTTGAAAAAGCGGAAAAAGCCAGACAGGCCGAATAGCCACCCGGCTGATTGACGGTTGAAACCACAGGAGGGTGCCCTGAAGACAGGTGACCCTCCTTGAAAAACTTTCAAAAGAAGGAGCACAAAGGTGAATCTCAACAGCGTCCTGAAAATCTCGATCGCTGTGCTGGATAATATCGAAGGGTATCTGTGCAAATTTTTTTTAAGCTTTTTTGTGATCCTTCTTTTTGTACAGGTTATCATGCGGACCATCTTCCAGAATTCTTTAGCCTGGAGCGAGGAGGCATCCCGGTTTGCGTTTGTCTGGTTCGCCTTCCTCGGGGCATCCTATGCAGCCCGGCTGGGGGCCCATAACCGGGTCACCTTTCAGTTCAAACTGTTTCCGAAAATCGTGGGCCATGTGTCCCAGCTCATTGCAGACGGCATATGGCTGGTGTTCAACGCCATCATGACGGTCAAAAGCATTGAAGTCATCCGGGATATGATGGAATATCCGTTTTACTCGCCGGCCCTGGATATCCCCATGCAGTATATTTATATGCTGTTCCCCTTCACATTCATTCTCATGAGCATCCGGATCATCCAGGTCAATATTTTAAAACATATTTTGAAACGGGAAATCGCAGATGTTGACGATATCTCTTCGGAACTGGAGGATATCAAACGGGACATGAAAATCGAACCGGAAAATGACGAACCGGAAAATGACAGGGGGGACAAATGATTTCATCGGTATTGTTCGGAGCGTTCGGCATTCTTCTGGTGATCGGCGCCCCCATTGCAGTGGCTCTGGGCATGGCTGCCATGGCTGCATTCATGTCCATCGGCAAGGATGTGACCACCCTGGTCCAGATTGCCTATAATGCGGTCAACTCGTTTCCGGTCATGGCTTTGCCGGCCTTTATCCTGTCCGGGGCACTGATGCAGGGGTCCGGTATTTCCCGGCGCCTGGTGGCAATTGCCGAAGCCCTGGCAGGCCGTATGGCCGGGGGCCTGGCCTCGTCCACCGTGCTGGCCTGTCTGTTTTTCGGAGCCATTTCCGGATCCGGGCCGGCCACCACGGCCGCCGTGGGCATGCTGATGATTCCTGCCATGGTCAAGCGGGGGTATGACCGCGGTTATGCCTCTGCTGTCACCGCTTCCTCAGGGGGGCTGGGCATTGTGATCCCGCCCAGTATCCCCATGGTTATTTTCGGGGTGACCGCAAGCGAGTCCATTACCAAACTGTTTATCGCCGGGGTGTTCCCCGGTCTGCTGATTGCCTCTTCCATTATTATTCTCAATTATATTATCAGCAAAAAAAAGGGATACAAGGCAAATGAAGATGAGTGGTCGATTAAAAAAACCCTGATTACCATCAAGGATGGATTCTGGGCACTGATGGCGCCGGTAGTGATCCTCGGCGGGATATATTCCGGATTTTTTACCCCCACGGAAGCGGCCATTGTGTCCATTTTCTATACCCTTTTTGTGGGGATCTTCATTTACAAGGAATTAAAGCTGCCAGCCATTTTCAAATCCCTGGATTCCACCACCTGGCTGTCGGGCAGGGTGCTGATCATCCTGTTCACGGCCCAGGCCTTCGGCCGCCTGCTGGTGCAGTATAAGATACCGGATGCCATTGCTGCCTGGCTGCTGGCCCTGACCGGCAATGTGTACATTATCTGGGCGCTGGTAATTATTTTCCTGATCATGATCGGCATGTTCATGGAGACCCTGGCCACCATCATGCTGGTGACACCGGTGCTTTTGCCTGTCATGACAAGCCTGGGGGTGGATCCCATCCATTTCGGGGTGGTGCTGGTCATGTGCTGCGAGATCGGTTTTGAAACCCCGCCTCTGGGGGAAAACCTGTTTATTGCATCCGGCATTGGAAAGGTGAGCATCGAGGAGATATCGCTCAAAGCCATCCCGTTTTCCATTGTGGAGATAGGAGCTGTTTTCCTGGTGGCCTATATTCCGGGTTTCTGCCTCTGGTTGCCCAAGGTTTTGGGGTATTAATTTTTCAAAAAAAGGTACTATTTTTGTCATCACAGGTAAAGATAGATCCAGCAGGATAGATACGGTCATTCACACATTTGGTTAAAAAAAATTGAAATGGAGAGCATTTCGCATGCAGCATATAAAAAAAGCATTGAAATCCGCTGAATCCCACAGCGAAGAGATCCGGCCCATTGTCCAGGGCCTTTTGGATGAGATCAG
>JAABSS010000057.1 GCA_011390235.1 Desulfotignum sp. | reverse complement strand
TCTCGAACACGGAAGTTAAGCTCTTTAGCGCCGATGGTACTGCATGGGAGACTGTGTGGGAGAGTAGGACACTGCCGGATTATTTATACAAAGCCCTGATTGTTTATCATAAACGGTCAGGGCTTTTTTTTTCGACTTAGCCCCTGGTGGGAGTCCTGCACCCGGACCGTCAGATTTTATCTCGGGCCGGGTGCAGGACTCCCACCAGGGGCGGGTAGCAATCCACCCGCAGAAATTTGTTTACAGGTGATTACTCTTAGGGTGGTCTGGATTATTATTGGGCAGGAACAAACGCCACACCAAAGTGTTTCATTTCATAAATGCAGATCCCGTCCACAGTAAGCGCTCCGTCCGCCACAACTTCATACCTGTCAGTCAGGGCACCAGTTTCCCGGACAGCAGCAGTCTCCCTGATGTGGGTGTGCACCCGGATCTCCTGGTTGCCGGGAATGATCTGGCCCCGGTAGATCCATTCATGGTTCTGGCCGGTCATCAGCTGCGGGGTATATTTTAAGGGATCCAGGGCATATTTTTTTTGCAGAAAACAGCGCATGCTCTGGAGAAAAGATTCAATCCCCAGAGATCCCGGACAGACCGGGTCCTGATAAAAATGGGCATCAAAAAACCATTCTTCAGGGTCATTTTTTTTGGCTGCCCGGACATATCCTTTATTAAAACAGCCCCCATCCAGGTCAATTACATCGATGGTATCTATCATGCGCAGGGCTTTGGCCGGCATACCGGTGTCAGGGCTGGTGTCCGGATCATCCGGTGTCAGGGGGGCATCGTCTGCAAACACCACAACCGGTTCCGGGATGGAAACAGCAGCCGTTTTCAGGTTTGGACAGGGGGCAGTTGTTTTCGGGGACGGGCAGGGGGATGTCACCATTTCAGGATTTGAAAAATCGCCTGTATTGTGGCGGTGGTTTGCAAAAGTATCCTCCTGTCGGGAAGATGTGCTGCTCTGCAAGGAGCTATCCTTGTCTTGCCGGGAAGAGATGTTTTTTGGCACCAGCTTGCTGTTGCGGATACCTTTCTGCTCAGCCAGGGCCCGGGCGGAAAAAAATCCGAAACTGGTGGTACCCTGGTAAACTATCTGTCCCTGGTTGCGCACCTGCAGGGCAAAATTCTGGATGATCATGCCCCCTGCTGTGGAGACATCGGTGATCCGGGCGCGGATGGTCAGGGTGCCGGCGTCTTTTGTGAGGTTGGCCTGTAACTCGGCCTTTCCCCCAAGGTTGCGAAAATGCAGGCGGGCATCACTGTGCAGAGCGGATCCGGCAAAGGCTGCCAGCCATCCGCAGGGCTGCAGCGCGATCTCCAGCAGAATGCAGAACGGCATGGTATGGGTGCGGTTGGCTGCAAAATACCAGGCATCTTGTGGAATATCATACTGGGTTTCAATCCATCCGCCGGGCTGCATAACCCATTGGGCATGGTCGACTGTCAGGACCCGGTCCATGAAAAAATAAGGGGGCCTGGGCAGTCTGGCAATCTGCCGGTCCTTGTCAAATACTTTGTATTTTTCACCGAAAGCAGCAGAAGGGCTTCCCTGGGCAAATTCCAGAATGGCAGATCTGTCAAACAAGGGCCGGGGTTTGAATTTTTCGTGCAGGGCAGGATCCACAATTGCTTCAAATCCGGTAATGCTGGCCACGACCGTGTTGTTGGCATCCAGAAAGGTGAAATATCCTTTGATGCTGTGCGCTGTGTTTTCATTCACCGTGAACAGGATATGGATGCGCTTATCAGCGGTGTGACTGTCTTTGTTTCCGCTGTTGGGGTCATGCTTTTTACCATTGTTCCCACCGGCTTGTGGGCGGTGAAAAGATGCATATATCCGCAGATTGGCAAAACAGGCCGGCAGGCAGACCTGGCCCCGGTTTTCCCAGGTCCAGATAATGGCTGCCTGGAAGGCTGCATCCAGCAGCAGGGGGTCGGTAACCCAGTGTTTCTGTAAAGGTGTCTTACACCACTGTTCCGGTGCAGGCGCAGGAAAGGCGGTAACTGCAATGCCTTTGTTAGAGATCCCGGTGACAGCATCGATTGCCTGGAGGGCGCTGCCGTGGAACAATATGGTTTTATAAGCTTTTCCCGCAGATATTTTCGCAGGTGCCAGTTCCATTCGGCCCCACTCAGATAATACCGGCGGCTCCGGCAGACTGTTTTTCAATATAACAGTGGCAGTGGCATGGGTGTAGATCTCTCCTTCGGCACCGGCCGAGGTCAGGCTGGCCAATGTGTTGAACTCGGTATCAGCAGGGGTGCACTTTCCCAGGTTCACGGCCAGGGTCACCTGGCTGTCTTTGGGCCTGATCCCTTTGAGCAGCCGCATGTCATCAATGCCGGCAAACACAAGACCGGGATTGTTTTTTTCACCTGCCTGGGCCATCATCTCTGCCAGCAGGGCAAACGGAACAACCGGTTCATGGTTGATCCTGTGGCTGTCAAGAACAGGCATATTGTCTAAGGAGACGGCCAGTTCCGTCACCTGGGACAGTACCGGCATTTTTTTTTTCTTCTGGTTCTGTCCCGGGGCTGTGATGACGACTTCCACAGGCCAGGGGTCTGGATTTTCCATTTCCAGAAGCAGCTGCCGGCACCCGGCCGCCAGCGGAATCAGGCCCACCCCTTTTTTGGCAAATTCGCGCTTCAGCCCGTCATGCACCATGCCTCCGTCCCAGGGACCCCAGTTGATGGCCAGATATTTGCAGCCCGGATTTTTTTTTGCAAGCAGGCCCGCAGTTTTGTTGAGCACTTCATTGGCCATGGCATAATCGCACTGGCCGGAATTGCCGGTTCTGGCGGCAATGGATGAAAACACGATCATATATTTGAGCGAATCTCCGGCTGTGGCATCAACAAGGGATTGCAGTCCCGCCACTTTGGTATCAAATACCCGGCTGAACTGTTCCGGTTTTTTTTCAGCGATCAGTTTGTCTTCCAGCACCCCAGCCCCGTGAATAACAGCAGTCACAGGCCCGAATTTCTGCCTGATGTCATCCAGGGTCTTGTGCAACGCGCTGGTATCCCGGATATCTGCAGACCAGTAGGCAGCCTGTGCCCCATAAGAACGGATCTGTTCCAGGGTGTGCAGAATCTGCCGGTTGCCGCAGATGGCCTGGTACCGTTTTTCAATATCTGCAGGCCTGGGTTTTTGTCCGGCAAATTCCCGGGTGAGGATCGCTTTTTTTAACTGGGAGGGATCAGTGATGTTTTGTGCCCATTTTGGTTCTTCCATGGGAACAGGCGAACGTCCCACAAGGGCAATGGCAGGTGCACAGGATTCGGCCAGAGCAACAGCACATGCAGCCGTCACCCCTTTTGCACCGCCGGAAATCACCACCACATCTTTAGAGGTAAGGCCTGTTTTCCCTTTTTTGACCGGCGATACCTTCAGGGTGGGAATCATGCAGTTGTCACCGGTGAGCCCCATTTCCACTGCCCCGTTGGTCATCATCAAAGCAGCGGCAGGTTCAGCAAGATTTTTGCACGCGTTCGTGTCACAGGGCATGTCCAGGGCGTGGCACAGAACATCCTGCCATTCCAGACGGGCGGTTTTTGCAAGTCCTGCCAGGGCCCCATACACGGGATGGGTGGCAAATGCTGTGTCGCCAAACCCGAAGCTGCCCCCTGAAAAGGATATGGTGGTGAAAAATGCCCCTTTCTGCCGGGCAGAAGCCCTGAGGTGGGCCGCATTTTTGTGGACCAGGGCAAACGCGGACTTTACAAAATCTGTAGCGTCTTGTGTATCACTGCTGTCCCATGGATCCAGGTGCCTGTCGCATTTGTCCTGGACAATGACAATGCCGGCAGCATCCGGCAGTTCCGGGATGGTGCCGGCAGATATATCGATGATATCTGCTGCCAGGCCCTGGTTTTCAAATTCTTTTTTAAGAAGCCCTGCAATGCCGGACTGGTCCCGGGTGATGTATATTTTTTTGTCTGCAGGTATCTGTATCCGGGATCCGTTAAAAAAACGGATCTGGTGGATGGGATAAGGGGGCAGGGTGATTTCCCGGCGTATCAGGTCAGGCGGTTCCGTATCTTCCGGCTTTTTCTCCCGTAAAAAAGTGTTTTTTTTTTCAGAATCCTGTGTTTCAGGTTCGGTTTGTTCCAGAAAATCCACAATATCCTGAATGGTTTTCAGTTTTGCCATGGCATCGGCGGACAGGCCTTTTGCACCATCTCCCAGGGCCTGCTCCAGCCGGGATAAAATCTCCACCCGTTTGATGGAATCAATGCCCAGGTCGGACTCAAGATTCATGCCGGGTTCCAGCATTTCTTCTGGAAAACCGGTAAGTTCACTGATGGTATCCACCAGCATCTTTGTGATTTCAGGGGTTTGGGGAGCCCCCGCCCCCGGGGCTGCACCCGGACCGGAATCTGCTGCAGCCTGGGAAGCAAAATGTGTATCATCCCCTGGAACAGCTTCAAGGTGTGCTTTTGTATCCGCATGTGTTTGTGTATTGGAGATCGGTTGTGTCCTGCAGTCAGCAGGGGGTGGCGTATTGGAGATTGCTTGTGTATTGCAGTCAGCTTGTGGTTGCGCACAGGAGAGCGCTTGTGTGCTCCGGACGGTTTGGTCACCGGAAGCCTTGTCAGATCCAAAAAAAGTTTTTGTGCCGGCATCCGGTGCAGGTGCCTGGGACGTAATGGCCTGGCAGATGTCTGTGAGGGTCCGGACAGATCCGATACTTTCCGTGGTAAGTCCGCTGGTGTCGGGCAGATGCTTTTCCAGCTCTGAGATGATTTCCACTTTTTTGATGGAGTCAATGCCCAGGTCGGATTCAATATCCATGGACGGTTCCAGCATCTCTTCAGGAAATCCAGTGAGCCGGCTGACGGTATCAAAAAGCACCTTCTGGATGTCTGGCAGACCGGATTTCGAAGCTTTTGCATGGGCAGGCGGCGCTGCGGCAGACGTTGCTGTATCAGGCTGTACAGCATGTGCTGCTGGTGTCAAATCCGTTTTCTGCCGGGGCCTGGATGCTGTTTGTTCAGCAGGAATGTCTGAAGCACCGGCGTCTGCAGCATGGAAACCGGAATCCCTGAAACCTGCATCGCGGGGGGATGTATCACGGTAATCTGCTTCATTACTAAAACCTCTGTGATCACGAAGACCTGTTTCATTACAGGAATCTGTATCATCACGAAGACCTGCATCTTCCTGGAAAGCGGCCGGCACATGGGAGGCAGCAGCACTGGCCTGAACAAAAGGTGGGTGGGGCATCTGCTGCGGGTTTTCCCCATTGAGTCTGCCCGGTGGGGTATGCGGGTAAGCCATTTGCTGCGGTGCTCGGGATGGGGATTGGAAATTCGGCAAAGAATTCAGG
Organism: Desulfotignum sp.; assembly: GCA_011390235.1. Next base: position 642 of record JAABSS010000057.1, on the reverse strand, counting down.
GCCGGGTCTGCAGGACTTGTGCCCGGGGCAGCCATGAACTGGCGTGTCTGTTCCATGATGGCGGCCAGGTTGTGGCTGGCCTGGGCCTGTGTTTCCAGAAATTTTTCATGGGTTCTGGCGGTCTGGGCCTGCAGCGCCTGCATGGCTTCCAGGCCTTTCTGCACCAGGAGCATGGCATTTTGGGGGGCAGAAGGGTGCATATCAGAAGGGGTGTGCATATCAGATCCTTGTTGGCGTGCCCCGGATGTATCCGGTTGATCCGGTTGGGCTTGACGGGAAACCGGGGCAGGATTGTCATGGTTTTTTTGGGGGAAAACCTGTTTTTTTTCCGGTTCCGACATTTTTCCGGGTGCAGGTGCTTTTGCACCTTGCAATGGTTGTCCGTTTTTCAGTGGAGTTAAACGTTCACGGGGTTTTGCATTTTCCGATGGATTCTCGTTTTCCGGCGGGTTTTCAGGTCCAGATGTTGTTGCGGTTATATGTGCAGAAGTTTTTGCAGATGCTGTTGAGTTTACAGGTGCGGGTGCTTTTATGGGGACAGGTTTGGGATTGGCACCGGACAAAAGTAAGCGCATGCGTTTGGGTTCCGGCTGTTTGACGGGATCTTCCCACTGGGTGAGGTCCACGCAAAAGCCTCTGGCA
>JAABSS010000056.1 GCA_011390235.1 Desulfotignum sp. | reverse complement strand
TTAAAAAAAGGATTTTTATAAAATGGAAAATTTGGAAGCAATCAAAGACGCAGTAAACAAGGGGAAAAGAAAAGAGATAGCAGGCTTGGTCCAAACTGCACTGGACAATGGTACGGATCCCAAAGTTATTATTAACGATTACATGATTGAAGCCATGAAAGAAGTTGGCGCACGCTTCGAGGCCAAAAAAATATTCGTACCGGAAATGATGATTTCTGCCCTCACCATGAAAAATGGGGTGGAGGTAATCAAGCCGCTTCTTGAAAAAGACGGCAACAAAGATGAAAAATTGGGGACAATTGTTATCGGAACCGTATTCGGCGATCTCCATGATATCGGAAAAAACCTGGCTATATTGATGCTTGAAAGTGCGGGTTTTGAAGTGCACAACATTGGCGAAAACGTGTCCGCGGAAAAATTTGTAGAAAAAGCCACAGAACTCAATGCAGACATTGTCGGTTTGTCAAGCCTTTTGACTACAGGCGATCCCTATGTAAAAGAGACAATAGCTGCCATCAAGAACAGTCCCTTGAAAGATAAGGTCAAGGTGATGTGCGGAGGTGCAGCGGTAACCGAAAAATTTTCGGTTGGAGAATGCGGCGCTGACGGACATGCCGTTGATGCAATAGCAGGGGTCAAGTTAGCCAAAAAATTTGTCGGGGTCGAATAATCACGCATTAAAGTGCCGTAAGTATGAAATCATAACTTTTGAATCAGTCCTTTTCGGCAAAGCGGTATGATATCAACCGTTGCAATTAGAAATTCAAGCCCGGGATACAAACACACCCTGGATAACCGCAGCAGGTTCAGGGGATGCAGGGTGTGTCCTCATCGGTTAGAAGCAGAATAAAATTCCCATTTTTATTTATTATGAATGCACTGCCAATCAGATAAAAAATAAAATTGTATTTTTTTATTGAACGTAATGCTGGAGAAATGACATGGAAAAAGAAATTTGCAGCTTGTGTTTTATGTGTTCGGCTCGCTGTCCGATAAAGGTTACCGTTGAAAAGGACCGGGTTACATTCCTGGAGGGCAACCCCCATGTACCCGGCATGGCAGGCAGTCTCTGTCCCAGAGGGGTTTCCGGGATCGCCCTGCTCAATGACGACCAGCGGGTGCAACAACCCATGATCCGCACCGGGGAACGCGGCTCCGGACAGTGGCGCAAGGCAAGCTGGGATGAGGCCCTGGATTATATTGCTGACAAGCTAACAACGATTATCGACAAACATGGCGCGCAAAGCATTGCCATGGGTGAACGCGTGCAGGTCAGCACCCATGTCAGCCAGGCCTTTATGCAGGCCATAGGTTCTCCGAACCATTTCACCCACGATGCATGCTGCCGGGGTTCGAATCGAACGGCCACCAACTCCCTGTTGGGGTACACAGTGACCGACCTGACTCCGGATTACGCCAACTGCCGTCACATCATTCTCTATGGCCACAATTTATTAGAAGCGATCAAGGTCAAAGAGACCAAAAACCTTCTGGCAGCCATTGAGCGGGGCGCCAAGGTCACTTACATCGACCCCAGGGTGACAGTAACGGCCACCAAGGCACATCGATATATGATGATCCGGCCCGGAACAGATTTGGCGCTCAATTACGCGCTGATCCACGTCATCATAAAAGAAAAACTCTATGATGCAACCTATGTAGAGCGCTGGGTCAAAGGGTTTTCAGAACTCAAAGACTTTATCCTGCCGTACACGCCGGAATGGGCTGAAGATGAAACCGGAATCAATGCCGGTGAAATCCTGGATCTGGCTCGGGAAATCAGCCAGGACCGGCCGGCTGTGGTATTTCATTTCGGTCACCGGGCTGCCCATTACGAAAACGAAATTTATATGCGTCGATCCATCGGGATTTTGAACACCCTCATGGGCAGCATTGAAACACCCGGCGGTTACCTTTTTAAAAAAGGACCGGGTGAAGTAGGGGCAAAGCCAGCCAGAAAGCTTACCGATCAATCATTGCCCGCTGTAGACCAAATCCGTTTCGACAAGGTGGGAACTGCGGCATTTCCATTACCTGATGCCAGGTTTGGCCTCGCCCAAATGCTGCCCTATGCCATTTTGAACCAGGACCCTTACCCGATAAAGGCGCTTTTCGTGCACCGGTTCGAGCCCCTGATGTCGATACCGGACACGAACGAAAACAAGAAGGCCTTCGATCGGTTGGAACTTATTGTCACCAGCGACATCAACTTCAGCGATACAGCCTGGTATTCAGACGTTATCCTGCCCGAGCCCATCTATCTGGAACGAACCGATGCCGTCCAGCAGGCCAACGGGGTCAAACCCCAGATGTATCTCGCCAGACAGGCTGTTTCTCAACACTGTGACGGAAGGGAATTCCCGATAGTCCTCAAACAACTTGCCGAGCGGTTAGGGGTGGGAAAGTTTTTTCCATACAATACCATGGAAGATCTGGTGAAATGGCAGCTGGAAGGCACTGGATTCACAATGGAAGATTTTAATGAAAAAGGATTTGTCAGCTATACTGATAAGGCGATTCTCTGGGACCGGGAAGAAGGGATTCCATTTAGGACGCCATCAGGCCGTATTGAATTTATTTCCTCCATGCTGGAAGGCGCCGGTTTCGAGTCCTTTCCCGCCTATGAACCCATGCCGTCGCCTCCGGAAGGAAAGTTCCGTTTGACCGTGGGGCGCTGTGCCCTGCATACCCATGTCGCCACCCAGAACAATCCGTATCTCAACGAACTGATGTCAGAAAATGTACTCTGGATAAACACGGAGCGGGCAGCAGCCGCAGGAATCAAAAACGGCGATACGGTTGAAGTTGTATCAACCCAGGGATCGGGCCGGATCAAAGCATATGTTACGGATTTGATCCACCCGGAAGCAGTTTTCATGCTGCATGGCTTCGGACACGAGGCCAGGATGGCAGGCCGGTCCTACAACAAAGGCCTGGCAGACGGCCTTCTGCAGGAAAATGTGAGCGATCGAGTCGGTGGCAGTCCGGCATTGCACCATACCTTTGTCACACTAAAACCGGGTAAATAAGAAGATCCCCGAAAACGGAGAAAAATAAAATGAGCCAGTATTTTATGTTCCAGGATACCAAGAATTGCATTGGCTGCCAGTCTTGCCAGGTGGCCTGCAAAAGCAGCAAATCACTGCCCGTCGGCCCCAAACCGAACCTGATCGTTCCCATTGCGCCGAAGATGATCGAGGGTGTGCCCAGAAGCGCTTTTATTTTCATGACCTGTTTCCATTGTGAAAAACCCTGGTGTGTCGGAGCCTGCCCGACCGGGTCAATGCAGAAACGAAAAGAAGACGGGATCGTTTTTGTTAATCCGGTCCTGTGCGTCGGATGTAAAAGCTGTATGTCAGCCTGCCCCTGGGGAGCCCCCCAGTGGGATGAGGAGACTAAAAAAGTGGTCAAATGCGACTATTGTAAGGACCGGCTGGACAAAGGGCTCAAACCGGCTTGTGTAACAATCTGTACATCGCAATGCTTAAAATTTGATGAAGCAAACCAGGTGCCGGACAATCGACGGGAACGATACGCCATGGCTATTGCAACGGCTTAAACAATAAAAACCTGCGCCGATACAGCACACTGAAAGGAAACCGGGGAAACATCCGAGACCTTGCAATCAAGTGTATATATCAGGGAGAACATGTGAAATGTCAGACAAAGACTGCGCGAACCACAAAGACTGCGTTATTGATAAAGCACTCACGCTTATGCCGGCGGCGTTGGATCCATATGATGAAGCGTCCTGCAGAACATTAAACCAGATCAGAAGACTGCTGGTGGAAATAAAAGAGGGCAAGGGGACACCCGGGCACCTGCCTGCACTCAAGAACCTTGCACGTGATTTAACCGGTGAAGCGTTCGAGCAGGTCGGCCTCTCCCTGCTTGCGCTGATCGAAGAAAACACAGACCCGTTTTTAGAGCATATGGTTGATAAACACTGCAGCGCAGACGTCTGTTTTGGCTATCAGACGTCGCCCTGTCAATCGGCCTGCCCTGCCTATATTGACGTTCCCACGTTTGTCGCCCTGATCGGTCAGGGCCGTTATGAAGATGCCACTGATGTAATCCTGCAGGACAGCCCATTTCCCTGGACCTGCGGCCTGATCTGCCCCCATCCTTGTGAAGATGCCTGTCTCAGGGGAGAGCAGGACGAATCGATCAGAATTCAACTCATGAAGGCCTATACAGCAGAAATCACTTCAAGCAGCAGCGGATACCGGAAAGGTCCTGTACTGGAAAAGAAATCTGAAAAAGTGGCAGTCATCGGCAGCGGGCCTTCCGGCCTCAGTGCCGCCTATTTTTTGGCCAAAAAAGGGTATCCTGTAACCATTTTCGAAAAACTGCCCCTTGCCGGCGGCATGCTCCGATACGGCATCCCGGCATACCGACTCCCAAAAAACATTCTGGACATTGAAATCGAGAATATCAAGGCCCTGGGCGTAGAAATCCGGACTCAGGTCTGTTTTGGTGAAGATATCACCCTGGAAAGTCTAAAATCAGAAGGATTCAACGCCTTTTATTTTGCGGTTGGATTAAATATAAGCCGCGCACTGGGCATTAAAGGGGAGGATCTGGAAGGGGTCCTGGGAGGGGTTGATTTTCTCAGGGCCGGTGCCCGGGGTGATAACATGGGACTGGGCAGAAAAGTTATTGTTGTGGGCGGTGGCAATGTTGCCATTGACGTCGCCCGGACCGCGAGGCGGCTGGGGGGAGAAGAGGTCTATCTGGTCTGCCTGGAGACCCGTCGTGAAATGCCGGCATGGGAGCACGAAATCCTGGATGCAGAAGAGGAAGGTATCATCATACACAACAGCCTGGGTCCCAACCGTATACTCGGCACGGAGGGGCGTTTTACAGCAGCGGAATTCAAATATTGTAAAGCGGTATTCGATGACGCCGGCCGTTTTAATCCAAGATATGACGAATCCAGATTGACCACAATCGAGGCCGACAACATTATACTCGCCATCGGTCAGGGCGCCGACACCGGCTTTGCAGCGGCAGAACTTATGGAACTGGGACGGGGTAACGGCATCAAAGCCGACATGGTCACAGGGGAAACCAATCTTCCCGGTGTGTTTGCGGGCGGCGATGTGGTTTATGGTCCACGGATCGTCGTGGATGCGGTTGCTGCGGGAAGGCGGTCATCGGTGGCCATCGACTGTTACCTGCAGAAAAAACCGGTCCCGAACCCGATAATTAGCCCTAAATCCAGGGGGAGTGTGCCGTTTTTAGACCTGACGGCCCAGGAGAAAGTCAACTTGAAACGACCCCATCCGGGACAGGTTCCGGTTGATGACAGAATCAAAGACTTTCGGCAGGTGGAATTGTGTTTCACAAAGGATATGGCTGCCAACGAGGCCAGGCGGTGCCTCAGATGCGACCGGTGCCACGGCGACGGACTATGCATGTTCGCATGCACTGAAATGGGCATAGGTGCCCTTACTCTGAATCCTACCAAAAAAGACAGGCTTGCATTTTTTGATTTTGCCGGAACCTCTGAAAAATGCATTGGATGCGGAAGTTGTGCCGCGGCATGCCCTCAGGGCAATATCGTTGTGAATGACAATGAAGGAAAGCGAAAAATTTCTTTCTGCGGCACCTTGGTCGCCGAGTTTGACCTGGAACCGTGCGAACGATGTGGAACCCCTTTTGCTCCCAAAGCTTACCTGGATATTGTTAAAGAACGGGCAGACAGTACTGTTGGTGTGGATATTGAAAGAAATCTATGCCCAGACTGCGCAAGGATCGTGAGAGCGGAAGAGATTGCGGGACAGATTCACTCTTTTTAGGGTGACACAGTTTTGGAAATTGTCTGCCGATATCATCACAGAAGTGGCGAATTGTGCTGAATTTGAATTCGGCAGTATCGTTGAAAAAATAAAAAAGACAATACATATGAACTAATCAATGATACCCAAGATGTAATTGCAGCCCGGGAAACTGCTTGCCACGGGTATGATTTTGATGATATCTCCTTTTGAGTATACAGGGCAAAAGTGTCGACTGAATATATGCCCTTATTTATAAATTACAGAT
>JAABSS010000055.1 GCA_011390235.1 Desulfotignum sp. | reverse complement strand
TACGGCTACCATTACCGGAAAATCTGCGAGCGATATATCTACAAAGTATAAAGACCTGGCGCTACAAACAGCCAAAGCACACATGGAATAAAAAAACACTGAATATACTGAACTGGATATTTGCCATAGTAGCGTGAGCACTATGGAAAATCTCTGGTGGGGTCCTGTGAACGGACCGTCAAAGCCGGAGGGGCCAGCAGACATGCCGGGACGACAGAAACTGAAAAAAGTTACGGTAACCAGCCCCGGGAGATCTTGGGCCGGGCACAGGACACCACCAGAGGCGGAGATCGGGACAGGGTTTATTCAAGCGGGAAAACCCCGCCCGGTTTTAATGAAAATAGGCCAGAGAAGCTCTGAATTCTTCGTCAATATCTCCCATCAGTGATTTTATGCCTTTTTCTACCTTATTGCTGGCATCCTGCTCATCGGCGCGCTGAAATGCATCAATCTCTTTTTCCAGAGACTGAAGTGTGGTTTTCAGGCTGTTGATTTTTTCAGTACGTATTTTCTGGTTTACCGGATCTGTCTGGCTTTTGATCTCAATCAATTTGTTTTCAAGTTCATTGATTTTTCCTTTATATTCTTCCAGCCATTGTTTCAATTCATTTTCAATTTCTTGTTTTGTTGTCATTTTTCCCTCCTGGAATTATGGGTTTCTTTTCTGCTGAAAAATTTTCTTTTATTTTCTTCTGTTTCCAACCGGGCTTCAATCAGGAGAATACTGTATTTTGCAGGATAAAGACATGTAGAAGACATTGGCGGCCTTTTTGAAAAAATCTTTACACAAATCAGAGATACACTGTTTTTTATATGCAAATAGGGGATTCACCTCATTTACATACCGGCAGAAACCAGTGTAAATTATTTTATTCAGCCGGAAAACATTTCATGGGTAAAAAGGAGAGAATAAATGAAACCCGCCATGATCTTTGAGCAATTAGAAGACAAAGAAGTAATGTTATGATTGATACACCACCTGAAAAGAAAAACATTGTCGACAGATCTCCGCAATGGCTCCGCCTGCTTTTATTTTTTATTTTCTGGATTGTTGTTTCGATCGGCTATACCACCTATATGGCAGGCAAAAAGAGTGAAGATATAGCCTACTCAGAATTCAAGGAAAAAATTGCGGCAGGTGACGTAGCAAAAATCCAGGTAAAGGGGCAAAAAATAACAGGGCAATATGCGACAGAAAAAGAAAAGAAGCCTGCTCAAACAAAAGACAAAGAACAGCTGACGCAGGAGCCCGCTGTATTCTCAACGGTTTTGCCCGGTTTCGAAGATCCGGAGCTTATGCCCCTTTTAGAAAAAAACGGCGTGGTGATACATGCTCAGACAGATGAGACCAACTGGCTGGCCAGAGTTTTCATCAGCCTGCTGCCCTGGGTGCTTATCATTGGATTTTTTGTATATTTAAATAAAAAGATGAAAGACCAAATGGGTGGAATGGGCGGATTGGGCGGAAAGACAGGACCATTCGGTTTTGGCAAATCCAAGGCAAAAAAGATACAAAAGCAGGAAGTTGACGTTACGTTCGACGATGTGGCAGGCCTTGAAAATGCCAAAAACGAATTAAAGGAAATGGTTGATTACCTGAAAGATCCCTCTGCCTATCTTGACCTGGGCGCTGAACTGCCCAAAGGCATCCTGCTGGCCGGACCACCCGGCACGGGAAAGACCCTGATGGCCCAGGCGATGGCAGGAGAAGCAAATGTACCCTTTTATTCCATCAGTGGATCTGAATTTATCGAAATGTTTGTCGGGGTGGGGGCCTCCCGGGTCCGGGACATGTTCCAGGTCGCCAAAAAGAATGCGTCGTCCCTGATTTTTATTGACGAGCTTGACTCCATCGGCAGGGTGCGGGGAACCGGAGTCGGGGGTGGACATGATGAGCGGGAGCAGACCCTGAACCAGATTCTCTCGGAAATTGATGGATTCAGCAAGCGGGAATCTGTCATTGTTCTGGCCGCTACCAACCGTCCGGATGTACTGGACCCGGCGCTGATACGCCCCGGACGATTTGATCGTCGGATCAATTTGGAAATGCCCCGGAAATCGGCGAGAAAAAAGATTCTTCAGGTGCACATAAAAAAAGTGAGGATGGCTGAGGATATCGATTATGATCAATTGGCCGGGACCACGGTGGGCTTCAGTGGTGCTGATTTAAAAAACCTGGTCAACGAGGCCACGCTGCTGGCTGCCCGAAAGAACAAAAAACAGGTGGAAATGCAGGATTTTCATGAAAGCCGGGACAAAATCATCATGGGACTCAAGCGCGAAGACAGGCTCTCTGGCAAAGAAAAAAGCATGATTGCCTATCATGAAGCCGGTCATGCACTTGCTGCGCTGCTGCTTCCGGGAGCAGATCCGCTCTCTAAAGTAACCATCATTCCCCGGGGCCAAGCACTGGGTGCAACCGAACAGGTACCCGAAGAGGACAGGCACAATCTGAGCAGAAAATACCTGCTCAACCGAATTTCGGTTATGGTGGGTGGCCGGGCCGCGGAAGAGCAGGTATTTAACGATGTTACCTCCGGGGCCGGCGATGATCTCAAAAAAGCCTCTCAACTGGCACGGCGTATGGTTTGCCAGTGGGGTATGAGCGAAAAAATCGGACTGATGGTTTTTAAAAAAGGAGAACCCCATCCTTTTCTCGGCAGGGAGTTGACAGAGGATAAAGATTACAGCGAAGCAACCGCACAAATCATCGATACCGAAATCAAAGAAATTCTCCATAACTGTCATGAAAAGGTGCAAAAAATCTTACAGGAAAATCGCGGAAAACTGGATCTGCTTGCAAAAGAATTAATAGAAAAAGAAACACTTACATCAAAAGAAATAGAAGCTTTTCTCCAGCTCAATGAAAACGCTCAATCTGAAAGGTGAATTCCCTATTTGTACCTGAAAAATATTTAAAAGGCAGGTAATCAATGGAGCCGAAGTTCGACGGCCTTTTTGTGGAAGTGGTCTTTCACAACGGATCTTTTCAGTACGGTGCCACCCGCGGTGACGGGAAAGAAGGAGAAGACATCAGCCAGAATCTCAAAACAATCGGTGCAATGCCCATCAGACTTCACAATGATTTCAGAAAATAGAGGAACACTATGGAAAAAAATCCTGAAAAAGAAAGAATGCTCAAAAGCGTCAGTAATTATGTCAAAAGATTTGTCACAGATCAGGAGACCGGCAGCCAGCGGGTGAACGCTATCCTGGATGCAATGGACAGAGTGGACCGCAAATATTTTATAGACCACCATCCTTATGTGGATACGGCATTATCCATGCTACAGCCGGTGTCAGTCCAGATATGGTCAGCAAGGTAGAAAATATGGCCAAAAAATTATTGAATGACAAAGGGATTATCGTATGCCCGTATCAAAGAGGACCCATGATCATCATGCGAAAAGACCAGGATGCGATAAGAACCCAATTTACAGAAGAACAATACGCGTTTGTTCCTTTGATTTTATAAGAGGGAAAAACACCTGGAAGGCCAAAAATTCATAGAAAAAAACACGCTCGGTCCTGATGCTTATGAGATTGATAAAGCCAGGTGGAAGACGGTTTCATACAGCTTTTTCCGGCTATGAATCCGGCAAGCCGAAAAAAAGACATTGCTGACCTTATAAAGGTTCTACATATCCGGCATCGGTTTTTTTACATGCAGCCGCTGTTACATGTACATGGTTTTCCTGATTGAAAATCATACCCAAAAAAACGAAAAATATGGTCAGAAAAAGCAAAGGGCGTTTTTTGGATTTGAAACAAACAAAACAATAAACCCCTTAACGCTTAGTATATTGACAATCTTTAAAAACCATGAGGAGGATTTTATGAGGCATCCAACCCCAAAACAAAACACTATCAGATTTTTTTGCATTGCAATCGCAGCACTGTTTTTTTTCCTGCTGGCAGGCAGCGGAACAGGCATGGCCGCAGTAACGATGACAGACACCAACATTGAAATTGCCATAGAAGATGAACTGATGCTGGATCAGGCGGTTTCATCCCATCTGGTGGATATTCAGTCCACCGATGGCATTGTTACCCTCACCGGCAGTGTGGACAATCTTTTGGCAAAAGAACGGGCCCTTGCCATTACAGAGACGGTCAAAGGGGTCCGTTCGGTGGTCAATCGCATTCAAGTGACCCCGGTGATCCAAAAAACCGATATTGAGATTCATACGGATGTGATCGAAGCATTATTAGCGAATCCGGTCACTGAATTATTTGACCTTGAGATCAGTGTAGATGACACAGTGGTTACCCTGAAAGGCCAGGTGAATTCTTATATTGAAAAGCAGGCAGCCGGAAAGGTTGCCAAAAGCATCAGCGGAGTGAAAGAAGTAGAAAATCTTGTCATATTTGACCACAAAACATCCCGCTCAGATACGGAGTTGTCTAATGACATTGCATCGGCCCTTCAGTGGGATACACTGGTGGATGATGCATTGGTGCAGGTATCGGTGAAAAACGGCAAGGTTAGCCTCAAGGGAACCGTAGGCAGTGCTGCGGAAAAAACAAGGGCCATCAACCATGCCTGGCTGCCGGGCATAAAAGAGGTGGATGCCGACCTGCTCAAGGTAAACCGCTGGGCCAGAGACAGGGATTTACGGGCTGAAAAATATATACGCAAGCCTGATGACAAGATTAAAAATGCTGTCGAAAAAGCCATTTTATATGATCCAAGAGTGCTTTCCACACAAGTGAATACCCAGGTCGACAGCGGTCTGGTTACCTTGAGAGGCAACGTCAACACCCTTTCAGCCAAACAGGCTGCGGCACAGGATGCCAGAAACACGGTGGGAGTGATCCGGGTAAAAAACCAGATAAAAGTCAGCCCGCTGCCCGAGATCCTGAGCGATGAAGAACTCGAACAAAAAATACAGAACAAGTTCAAAAGAGATGCCTATGTTCAAGCATTTGAAATAACTGCAAATGTGTCGTCAGGTATTGTGAATCTGTACGGAACAGTAGATACCTATTTCGAGAAAGCTAGGGCTGAGGACCTGGCTTCCGAGGTACCAGGTGTTTATGCGGTGAATAACCACCTTCTGTCACAAAGAAAGTGGGACCCCTTTGTATATAAGCCTTATGTGGATGACTCCTATATCTATGATTATGACTGGTATTCTTATAAGCCGAATGTGACCGCAACAAAAGATGACCAGGAAATAATAGACAATATTGAAAGCCAATTGTTCTGGAGTCCTTTTGTTGATTCGGACCAGGTAACCGTGATGGTGGACGATGGCAAAGCCACGCTCACCGGACAGGTCGATTCCTGGTCTGAATATGATGCCGCCACACAAAATGCCCTTGAGGGGGGTGCCGTGGTTGTGGACAATGAGCTTACAATATCCAGCATACAATAAACCCGTAACCTGCAACACTTGATGTCTGCCCTGTCCGCCAAGGTACTGACAATAACCTGCCTGTTCCGGACAGGGCCGGACAATTTATAAAGAAAGGAAGAATCATGTTTTTCGCTGATCTGCTGACCGCATTTGTCCTTACCATAATAATCATGCTGCCTTTTTATTTTCTGCGCAGGGTCGGACCCTGGGAAGGCTGGATATGGTTTGCCCTGCTTTTGTTTTTATTTACATGGGCAGGCGGGGCATGGGTTCGTCCCTATGGACCTGTCAGCCCGGGGTATGCCTGGCTGCCTTTTCTTTTTTTCGGATTGTTTTTTGCTTTGCTCTTAGCAGCTGCGGTGCCCCCCAGACCCCCACGGAACAGAAAAGAAGCGTTACGGCAGGCCCGGGCGGAAAATGAGGCAGAAGAGCTTACTGCTGTAACTTTGGGATTTTTTTTCTGGATGTTGTTGGCCGGACTGATCCTGGCCCTTATTGTGCGGTATGCCATTTAAAGCCGCCATTCGTGCCTTACTCCTCAGTTCCTGTAAAAGAACCGGTTGATCATCGTATCCAACCGCCTGCCCATTGCCCTGTCCAAAGATGATAAAGACCATTGGCAGGCAAAACAGGGTTCCGGTGGTCTGATAACCGACCGCTTTATACCGGTCTGCGGATATTGCCCTGGTT
>JAABSS010000054.1 GCA_011390235.1 Desulfotignum sp. | reverse complement strand
CTGCAGTTGCCTTTTCTTTCAAAGCCTGCCTGATCGATATCTACAAGTACCTTTTCTTTTGTGAACCTGCGCGTGCCTGATGGAAGGTTTCCGGTTCTTTTACAGGGTTTTCTTCCGGCAGAAAACTATCTTCATGGGCCGGCACTACGGTCAGCTGGTTTTCCACATAAATGTCGGGGAACTCCGATTCCAGAATATTTCCAAGGTAGGCCCTTTTCCAGAAAGCATCCACTATACCCTGCAGGATCACTGTACCGTTTTTCACCAATACTTCCGGTTCAAGAACTGTTACATGGGGTATTGTATTGATCTTCATCATTACCTCAAGTTTGGTATCAAAGTCCTGGGAAATTTTTTCAGCTGTTTTGTTTTCAATGGATAAATTGTTCACCACCTCCACAACACCGGGCAGGGAAAACGCAATCTGTTCTGCCAGCGCCTTTTCAAACTCTTCCCGGACAGTGCCTTTTAAAAAAATGATTCCCTGTACCTTGTTCACTGAAATGCTGGATGCATCAAGACCGTCATAGTGTTGCAAGGTCTGCATAACAGCCTCTTTTGTGAGTTTATCCTCTGTTATCATAAAAAACCTCCCCCTGCATTTTATTGTTTAATAACAATTTTGTTATAATCACAAAAAAAATCTAGCGCACAGAAAACAGATACCTGATATCCTTTGGCTGGTTCCGGCTGATATTGTTCCGATTTTTTACCAGATCCGCCTGGAGCGTATAGCCGATAAAATACTTATACACATCTGCCACATACTCAACCACTTCCTGCCCGATCATCTGTGCTGCTGTTTTTTCAACATTGAAAAACCATTTATCAGGATTGCCGCCGTTTTTTTTGGTTATTTTGCGCATTTTCATAATTCTGTCCGGACCCGCATTATAGGCGGCCAGGGTCAAAAAGAACTGGTCTTCTTTAGAAATGGAGGGTTTGTCAAAGTATCGTGTTTTCAAATGATACAGATATTTTACCCCTGCATGGATATTGTTTTTCAAATCATAAATGTTTTTTATATCCACATTTGGATCGGCAGCAGTACCGGGCATAAGCTGCATGATACCCACAGCTCCTTTCGGACTGGTATTTGCCTGGTCCAGTCTGGATTCTTTATACCCCACTGCCAGAAGCATAAGCGGATTCAATTGATATTGTTCACCATAAAGCTGCATAAATTTGAAAACCCGGGGAAAGAGCTCCATGGTATGGAAAAGATGTGGATTTTTGATCCATTTGGAATTGCGGTAATACCGGTTATACAAAATATTTCCCAGATGGCTCCCCTTCCGGTTTTTTTCAATAAACCGGTTGAGGGTGTCCAGTAATTTTGTATTTCCCCGCCGCACCGCAAGGGTGATATTTCCGCTGGAATGGACCATCGGCTGTTTTTCTCCTCTGATCCTGGAAAGTACCGGGCTCCAAGCATCCACAATATGCTCGTCCACCAGTGCATATTGCATCACCCCTGAATCAACCAGCTTCAGAATATCTTCAATTGCAAAACATCTGTCTGCAGATTTTATCTGGAATCCTGCATGAACCTGTCTGAATCCACAATGGACCATTTCTTTATAAAAAGTGCCATTGTTGCTTTCCTGGTGAGCATAGACAGGGTGGTAGCGCAGATCGTCAATGGATGTGATTCTGGGGTCCTCCCTGTTTTGTACGATGATCCTGCGCACATCATGGATATAAGGACGGGAAAAAGAAAACTGCCTGTTGGGGTATTCCGGAAATGACAAACCGGTTGCAGCGATATCCCCATAACCTTTTTCAAGAAAAGAAAAAATGTCTTTGAGGGCCACAGGAATAAAGAGAAGTTTTATGCGAAAATACCGGTCAACCACCTGGTTTACAAAAGTTTCATATGCACTTAGAAATTCATATTCAAAACCGTTAAAACGGCCTTCGTCAATAAAAAAACTGGTTTTGCTGCTGGCAACCAGCACCTTTATAAAACGGCTGTTATGAAGGGGGTCAGGATCTTTTGCGAAAGAAGCATTCACCCGGGTTAACAGGTACTCTGCCGCAAAGTAGGGCTTTTCAAATGAATGGCTGGTTTCTGTCAGAGCAGGGGTACCATGAAAAATCAATACCAGGACAATGGTTGTAATAACAGCCCGGGACACATGATTCCAGATGATGTCTGCTGTTCTTTCAGTTTTCATTGGTTTTCTCGCCTTTTATCTCACTGTTTTTAATGCTTCATGGTATTATTTTATGAAATTTCGGGAAAAAGGCTATCCGGGTTTTCCTGTATTTCTTTCACCGGAAAGCACTATTAGTGTTTCACCCGGAATAACTATTGGTGGGAATACTGATCTGTCATGGCGTTGATGGGAACAACGATGCCTTCATATGGGGCGGTTCGTACTTTGTTATTTTTCCATGATCTATCACTGAAAAATGTGGAGATATCACGTACATAAACGGCCAATGCAAATTACATTTTTTCCTGTATTGTGCAAATCACCGCCAAAAATTATCCTTAATATAATCAAATGGAAGATGGTTCCTGCCAAAGATCCACCCAAAGGCAGGAACTTTCCGGTTTCTATTTAATTAAAAAATGAAAGGAGATTTCAATGGCACAAGCAAAGGCAATTAAAATTCTGAAAAAAAACGTATGGGTTTTGGCCCTGACACTGGTTTTTTTCCTTTTGGCCTGCGGCATATCCACAGCTGCAACAGATCTTGTGGACGAAAACATCGAGAGTGCGGTGGAAAAAGAATTATCCGAGGATCAGGCAGTTCCCGCTTATTTTATTGATGTCAGCAGTATGGACAATGTGGTTACCTTGTCCGGAAGTGTGGGAAACCTGCTGGCAAAAGAAAGAGCGGTCAGTATTGCAAAAACGGTAAAAGGGGTCCGCTCGGTGGTCAACCGGATTGCGGTGGAGCCGGTAACGGTAAAAAGCGATTCTGCTGTTTATGCAGATGTCACGGAAGCATTGTTAAGCGATCCGGTCACTGAATTATACGAAATTGACACAAGTGTCGATAACGGGGTGGTGACCCTTGAAGGGCAGGTCAACTCCTATATGGAAAAAGCACAGGCCGAACGCGTGGCCAAAAGCGTCAGCGGTGTGAAAGAAGTGGACAACCTTCTTCTTTTTGATCATAAAACCTCACGGCCGGACAAGGAATTTCAGGCTGACATAAAAAAAGCCATGCGCTGGGATACCCTGGTGGACCAGGAACTGGTCCAGGTCTCGGTAAACAATAAGAAAGTAACCCTGAAAGGCACCGTAGGCAGTGCAGCGGAAAAAGACAGGGCCATAAACCATGCATGGATGCCCGGAATAAAAGAGGTGGATGCCAGTCTGCTCAAGGCTGACCGCTGGGCCCGTGACAGGGATCTGCGCCAGGAAAAATATATACTCAAGACTGATGACAAGATCAAGGCTGCTGTTGAAGACGCGCTTTTATATGATCCAAGGGTGCTGTCCACTGATATCGATGTCAACGTGAACAATGGTGTGGTGAAATTGCGGGGCACGGTGGACTATCTGAATGCCAAACGGCTTGCAGCTCAGGATGCCAGGAACACCGTGGGTGTAATCCGGGTGGAAAATCAATTGAAAGTGTCCCGGCCGGCTGAAGAACGGACCAGCAATGAACTTGAACAAAAAATAATGGATAAGTTCGACAGGGATCCTTATATGGAAGATTATGCCCTGACGGTGGAAGTTGTGGCCGGTGTTGCCGATCTTTACGGAACAGTGGACAGCTATTTTGAAAAAACCCGTGCTGAAAATCTGGCATCTGATGTAAGGGGCATTTATGTGGTGGACAACAAACTTATTGTCACCAAAACCTATGATCCTTATGTGTATAAACCCTATGTGGATGAATCTTATATCTATGATTACGACTGGTATACCTACCAGCCAATGGTGACAACAACAAAAGATGATCAGAAAATCAAAGAAAATATTGAAAGTGAATTCTTCTGGAGTCCTTTTGTGGACGGCGGTGATATCAATATCAGCGTGGATGACGGCAAGGCCACCCTCACCGGTGAGGTGGATTCCTGGTCTGAATATGACGCTGCAACACAAAATTCCCTTGAAGGCGGTGCAGTGGCTGTGG
This sequence comes from Desulfotignum sp., assembly GCA_011390235.1. Next base: position 1,960 of record JAABSS010000054.1, on the reverse strand, counting down.
ATAACGAATTGACGATTTCCTACAGGCAGTAGAAAGCAGGGAAATAAAAATCAGAGATCCTGAAACCGGATCATAACTGCGATTTTCCGGCCGGGACGGCAGGCAGTGCCTGTTGTCCCGGCCGGACTGGTAACGTAGCGCTGGCTTTTTGGCTTGAATGTTGCGCTTTCTGCTCGATGTTATTCCATATGCTGGTCTTGATATCTTTAAAAGGTGATGTATAATTAAAACAAGACTACCCATATAAAGAGGGAATTATGCCCACAATATCAATGTTTTACGGTATCCTCATCTTGATGTATTTTTATGACGACAAGAAACACAAAATGCCTCATATTCATGCAGAGTACGGTGAGTACACGGCTTCTATAGCTATTAAGGATGGGACTGTTTTAAATGGCAGTTTGCCATCCAACAAGATGAAGCTTGTCCAAGCCTGGATAGAAATTCATAAAGAAGATTTGCTGGCTAATTGGAAACTGGCAGTTGCGGGCGAACCTATTTTTAAAATAGCACCTTTAAGGTAAAAGAATAAACATATGGACAAAATCATTAAAGCCATTCCCTTAAGGGATTACCAGATTGACATTCTGACAAGCAGCGGAATTTCCGGTATTTTTGATGTTAAACCTTACTTAAAAGGCAGTGCATTCAAAGAGCTAAAGAATAAATCCTATTTTAGTCTTGTTCGTCCTGCCCACCATGGGATTATGTGGCCCAATGAACAAGATTTCAGTTCTGACACAATAATATGGGACATCAAAAATGCCCAGCCACAATCTGAAGCGTTTGTTGGACAAGCCCGGTCATCATAGAGCAGATGCTCCACTAGTACCGGGCATGTGAAAATACCAGGCAAAAGCAGGGACCAGAAGATGGCGGCAATCATGACCCCGGCGGCAACCCTCCGGGGTGGCTTCCATGAATGTCTGGTTGATGGTTATTGTAAATAATACCAGGGTCGCTCCAGCCCCAGTCACGCCCCATGTGAGCAGAATCAGATATGAAATTTTCTGGTAGCCCCCACTGTCAGTTCATACAAAGTATCTTTGAACCCAAAGGTAAATAAATTAGCCGGGCTGCATAACAGGGTGACTTTGCAGCTATCCTGGGTGGTTTCAAATGCCAGGGTGCTGTTCCGGTGCCGCACCTGCATTTCCAGTTTTTCAAGCACTTCAGGCAGTTCCGGATTGACCCACAGCATATTATCCCGGGTTTTTATGCCCATGTAGGCTTCCTGGAGAATGTTTATGGTGCCTGCCATGGCGCCCAGGTGAATCCCTTCCTGGGTGGTGCCTCCCTGAATATCTTCTATATCGCTCTGCAGGGCTTTTAAAAAGAAATTCCAGGACCGCTTTCTGTCTGAACGGGCCAGAACCCATGAATGCACCACCCAGCTCAAAGAGGAACCATAGGAGGTGCGATGGACATAATACTCTATGTTTTTGGGAATTGTTTCGTATTCAAAGGGATAACCCAATTGTTTGAACAGGGTTCTAAGCTCGGGTGCGGAAAAAAGATAAAACAGCATGAGAACATCTGCCTGTTTGGTGATTTTATACCGGTTGGCACTGTCTCCTTCTGCTTCAAGTATCCGGTCCATGCGCTGGATATTGACATATTTTTCCCTGTATTTATCCCAGTCAAGCTCTTTGAGCTGGTCATAATGTTCAAACTGGCTGATGATGTTGCCATCATGAAAAATGATCCGCATTTTCCGGCTGATATCCCACCACAGGTCTTTGTCTTCTTTGGTGATCCCCAGTCTTTCACAAAGCTCCTTCATCCAGTCCACAGGCAGAATATCCAGGGCATTCAATGCCTGGCCCAATACCCATGTTGCCATCACATTGGTATAGGCATTGTTGTCCAGCCCTGGCTCATCTGCATCCGGATAGGCATCATGGTATTCATCAGGCCCCATTACCTTGAGGATTTCGTAGCGGTCGATATCTTTGTT
>JAABSS010000053.1 GCA_011390235.1 Desulfotignum sp. | reverse complement strand
GTGAAAAAATGAAAAGGCCGTGTCCACACTTACCTCTGCGGTATTCAGAAATTGGACGCGTTCAAACCAGTTCAGGGTATAGGTTTGATAATCCTTTTTCTGCCAGGGCTCTTTTTTCCACAGATGGGTCTTTACCACTTTATTTAAGCCGTCCAGGCAGTCCTCGGTATTTTCATAATCATAGGATCCCAGCAGCGCCCCGGACTGGAAGATATCAGCGCCTGGCTTATACGCCTGCTCACTGATTTCCGCACTGATGATCCGGTCCTCTTCCCCCGGTCTAAAAAAGATCATTTTACATGAGGGTTTCCCCTTTTCAATGCGCAGGGTCTCCTCTGCCGAATTCGGGGGAACAATGGCATCGGCGATTGCCTGGGGAAAAAAGGCCGCATAAACCGCCGGACTGACATCCACCCTTTCCAGCACCATTTTAAACAGGCCAAGATCCCGGTCCTCCATCTCCCTCACCGGAATGATCTTACCTTTTTCCAGATCCGGCAGAAAAAGGTCCAGAACCTTGTCAAGCCCGGCCTGCCAGTGGGCGCTCCTGGGGTCTTTTCCTTCGTCTATCCATTTTTTGACTTTGGGGGACACAGCAACCATATTTTTTTCCTTTTCCGGGTTTAGGTAGATCCTTAAGCCTGGTATCAAACCAGAAAAAAGGCGGGATGTCACCCTAAAAAAAATTGTGCTGCTGATGCCCACCTTCCAGCAGGAACATATCCGGCCTCATGATCTGCGTTAGGCATGGCTGCCACATATGCATCGCGGTCCGGCTATTTCAAAGAGCGTGGAGCAAAATGAATGATAATATCGGTATACTTGATTTTTCAGAGTCGTGAATACTCACCTGTCGGATAATTATCGTAGAATCCAGGCTCATTGACAATTGAATATCACAGGCTATTATGACAGTCTTATTGTACGGATTGCTGGAGTATCGGCAATTCCAAGGATGGAATATGAATTATCCCTGTGAACCTCCAAATCCACCCGCTAACCCAAAAAACATAACGAAAATGACGAACTGAACAATCCAACCGATAAGACAAACTCCGACGGCTCGCCCAGTACTTTTATAGTCAAGCGCTTGCCTGACGGCAATGACCATCGCTACCAACATCCAGATGCCGCAAATGAAATTAAGGATATTCCCCAGCATGGGGATGATCCCCAAAACACGGAGCACCCCCGGAGAGCTGGAGAATCCGATGGTGCGAAGCAACTCCCCATAGTCTGCTTTTGTTTGTGGTTCAGATAGCAACCTGGTTCCAATATAGTATGTCAGAAACGACCAGATAAACCATCCCACCAAGGCGACTATGGTTCCGAGAACAAGCCCCTTTATCCCCGTCGTGCCGATAGTTCCGATTCCTGCAGCAACACTGGAAAGAACAACAACGCCCATGGCTTGCCCCATGGCATCTTTGTCCGCTTCGACTTCTTCATAGAGGTTTACATCCAGTTTTGCTGCTCGTATCATCCGATCTGTTATTGATGCCATGTTTGTCTCCCTGTTAAAATCACCTTTGAAAAAAAAGTATCATTCACCAGTTTTCCGATTGCGCATAGTCTGAGTATCCTGAATAATTCGGTCTTCAAAATACCATAGAATCGGATAACCTTAACTTTTATCTGAGGTCATATCCAAAACTTCCCGCACCTTTTCTGTCATCTCCGCCATGGAAAACGGCTTCTGAATAAACGCCACCCCGTCATCCAGCACTCCGTGATGGGCAATGACGTTGGAAGTATAACCCGACATGAACAAAAGCCGAATGTCCGGATAAAGAGAGTTGATTTTCCCGGCAAGATCCCTTCCGTTCATATCCGGCATGACCACATCGGTCATGAGAAGATGAATTTTATCTGAATGGGTTTTGGCCAGATCTATCGCCTCACCAGGTGTGGCAGCCGGTAAAACCGAATACCCTTTCCTTTCCAGCATCATGCGGGTCATCCTGAGAATTGAAGGTTCATCTTCCACCAGCAGGATGGTTTCAGTCCCTCCGGCGACTGCTTTTTTCTCAGGCTTGGCCTTGTCAATGTCTTCATCGACAACTAACCGGGGCAGGTAAATCTTGAAGGTGGAACCCTGTCCAGGTTCGCTGTAAACATTGATGAAACCGTTGTTCTGTTTGACGATACCATAGATGGTGGCAAGTCCTAATCCTGTGCCCTTGCCCACCTCCTTGGTGGTGAAAAAGGGATCGAACAGATTGTCCAGGGTATCCTTGTCCATACCACAGCCATTGTCACTGACTGCCAGCAGCACAAAATCACCGGGGATAAACCCTGCATGTTCTTTGCAGTATTCCTCATCAAATGTTTTTCTTCCGGTTTCAATGGTGAGTTTGCCCAACCCTGATATGGAATCCCGGGCATTCACACAAAGATTGGCAAGGATCTGGTCGATCTGGGACGGGTCCATTTTCACCGGCCATATATGGGCAGCTGGCTGCCATGCCAGGTCGATGTCTTCCCCGATGAGTCGGCGGAGCATATTGAGCATGCTCTCCACGGTGTCGTTCAAATCCAGCTGTTCGGGAGAAATGGTCTGTTTTCTGGCAAAGGCCAGCAGCTGCTTTGTGATATCAGTCGAGCGCTGTGCCGCTTTTTGGATTTCTTTGAGATCATTATGCAGATCGTGATTTTCATCTGCCTGCAACAATGCAAGTTCCGTGTGTCCCAGGATCACCCCCAGCATGTTGTTGAAGTCGTGGGCCACACCTCCTGCTAACCTGCCAACGGCCTCCATCTTTTGGGCCTGGATGAGCTGAGCTTGTAGTTTTTCCCGCTCAAAATCTGCCTTTTTGCGCTCAGTGATGTTGTTAAATGTAAGAATAAGATTGTCGGGGAGGACAGTGACATAGATCTCACAAATGCATTCAGATCCATCCTTGCAGGTAATTCGACGTTCACCAGCGTTGACCGTCTGACCAGAGTTCCTGGCTTTTTCAAGAAACGGTTTCCACTGTTCAATTATGTCTTGCCTGTAATCAGGATCAGGGTAAGCCATCTGATACCATTCCGAAGCTGTGCGTGCAGTATGACCAAAAAGTTCAAGTGCGCTGCGGCTCCAGAAAAATATCTTATCATCGTGTAAATCAACAACTGCAATTGGAAATGGAGTTGCATCAAGGGTTGCGCGTAATTTTTTTTCACTCTCACGCAGCGCATCTTCAGCCCGCTTGCGTTCGGTGATGTCCAGGGCGGTGAACGTGACCCCTTTTGACTGGTCCTGTGGATCCACTGACGTGGAGCTGAGAAGGACATCCATGATGGTGCCGTCTTGTTTCTGCCAGCGGGTTACCACCATACCCGTGCCGTGGTCAGCTATCTGAGCATATTTTTCCCGGCCCACCAATGCGAAGTCTTCATCCCTGGGATAAAGCATCCGGGCGCTCTGGCCAATCAGTTCCGGTTCATCATATCCTGTCATCTCGCACAGGCATTTATTGACTTTGATCAGCACCCGGTTGACAACCGAACCTATACCGACGGGTGCACTCTTGAAGATACTGATTATCTGGTTTTCACTTTCCCGCAGGGCCTTTTCCGCCTGTTTACGTTCTGAAATGTCGGTTACCACACCCATGGAGCCGACATATTGACCGTCCTTCTTGTCAAATCGGGGTCCGGCACCTATTAATACAGGAAATTTCTCACCGTTTTTGCGGTGCAGAACAATTTCGTATCTGTCAGTAAGTCCTTGAGAACGTCTGGCTTCTGCCTCTTTTGCAAAAGGCTGCTGATCGGCCGGCACCATATCCAGCCAGCATTTTCCGATGATTTCTTCGGACAGATATCCAAGCATTTCTGATAAACGCTGATTGATGAATATGACAGTCCCCCGAGTATCTGTCAGGACAAGACCTTCTGTCATGTACGTCATGATTTCTCCGGTCAAGGACCGGGATTCCAGCAGCTTATTTTCAAGCTGCGAATAGTCTTTTTTTAGCTCCTGAAACTGTCTTTTCAATTCTTCATAGGAAGGTTTTTCTGTCATATTAAAACCTTTTTTTAACTGTCCGAAACGTGCATTTGTTGATGTTACAGATTTTTCTGGCTGATAATAATGCTGCTTTTGAGTTTATCCAAGCTCACCCTGTGATAAGATACAGCTCTCCAAAGCTCAAGTAACTATCATTGATTCTTCCCAAATTCAACTATATTCTGGATATCATTGACAAAGACACTGTGTATTGGGTTTTTTCCAAATGGTGTGGAGAGGGATTTGTGCCTGCACAAACAGAGCCCCCACAAACAGAGCCCCCGTGGGGGTGTCTTGCTGACGGACTGTCGGAGATACCCGGTGGATTGCAGGCCGGCGGCACGACACCCCTCCGGGCGCGGCATGGTATCGACAGATTATACCCCGGATATTTTTTTCTTGCTTCAGACAGGTCTGATGATTATTGTTACAAAAATGATGCAATGTTTTTACCATATACTCTCTGGAACCGGCACTTATGAACGACATCACCAGCGGACTTGATTCCAATATCCTGGGGCTGCTCCTGTATGTGGGGCTGGCCCTGATTTTTTCATTCCTGTGTTCCGTGGCCGAAGCGGTCATTTTAAGTGTCACCCCTTCGTACATCGAAGGTCTGAAAAAAAACCGCCCCCGCAAGGCCGCGCTGCTCAAACGGCTCAAACAGGACAATGTAGACCGCTCTCTGGCCGCCATTCTGACATTGAACACCATCGCCCACACCGTGGGTGCCATCGGTGCCGGTGCCAAAGCGACCGCTGTCTTCGGCAGCAACTGGTTCGGCGTGTTTTCCGCTGTCATGACGTTGATGATTCTTTTTTTATCGGAAATCGTTCCCAAGACCATCGGTGCGGTCTACTGGTCGAGCCTGACAGGTCCCACCGCAATTTTCATCAACACATTGATTGTCATCCTGTACCCTGTAGTCTGGCTGTCTGAAAAACTGACCAAAGTCATTTCCCGGGGAAAAACCATGCATATTTTTTCCAGAGATGAGTTTATTGCCATGGCATCCATGGGAGAGCAGACCGGTCAGATCCATTCCAAGGAATCCCGCATCATCCAGAGCCTGATGCGGTTCGAACGGCTCAAAGCCACCGATATCATGACCCCGCGCACGGTGGTTACGGCATTGCCCGAAGACATGACCATTGATGAGTCCCTAAAATACATCACAAAAACCCCTTTTTCACGCCTGCCCCTCTACAGATCCCATCTGGACGATGCCACAGGATTCGTTCTCAAGGATGATATATTGATTTTCATGGCCCAGAAAAGGGGAAGCGAGAAACTGAAAGCCCTGAAAAGGGATATCATGGCCGTGCCCAGTTCCATTCCGCTGACCGTGCTGTTTGAGCGGTTTCTGGCCGAACGTCAGCATATTGCCCTGATTGTCAGTGAACACGGCGGCACAGACGGGCTGGTGACGCTGGAAGACCTGATTGAGACCCTCATGGGAATGGAAATCGTGGACGAAAGAGACAATGTGATCGACATGCGGGCTTTGGCCCGGAAACAGTGGGCGGCCCGTGCCAGAGCCATGGGTCTGGCACCGGAAACCACGGAGACATCTGAAAATGACATATGACGTGATTATCGTGGGCGGCGGGCCGGCGGGTCTGTTCGCAGCCTGGTATCTGATGGAACATACCCGGCTCAAGGTGCTGCTCATTGAAAAGGGCAAAGACCCACTCAAACGCAAATGCCCCAACCATCGCATTCAGAAGTGCGCCGAGTGCGACCCGTGCAACATCCTGTCCGGCATCGGCGGGGCCGGACTGTATTCCGACGGCAAGCTCAACTTCATTCCAAGGCTGGGAAAAACCGACCTGACCCAGTTTATGCCCCTGGCTGAGGCCCAGGCCCTGATCGATGAAACCGAAGCCGTGTTCACCCGGTTCAAAATGGACGGACCGGTCTTTCCCACGGACATGGATGCGGCCCGGCAGATCCGAAAGGATGCCAGGCGGTTCGGCATCGATTTGATGCTCATCCGGCAGAAGCACCTGGGATCCGACAACCTGCCCGGATACATCGCTGCCATGGCCGATCATATCCAGTCCAGGGGGCTG
>JAABSS010000052.1 GCA_011390235.1 Desulfotignum sp. | reverse complement strand
TTCAGGGCACAGACTATAACGGAGATATCACCACCCTGGGACGGGGCGGATCAGACACCTCGGCTGTGGCCATTGCAGCGTCGCTGAAAGCAGATGTCTGTGAAATATTTACCGATGTGGACGGGGTGTATACCACAGATCCCAGAATCTGCGAAAAAGCACAGAAAATCAACCGGATTTCCTATGAAGAAATGCTGGAAATGGCGGTTCTGGGAGCAAAGGTGCTGCAGATACGGTCGGTGGACTTTGCTACAATATTCCTTTGCATGTCAGATCATCATTCAATGAGGAGGAAGGAACCATGGTCGTCAATGAAAGCGCTGATATGGAAAGCGCTGTGGTATCAGGCGTTACATGCGATATGAATGAAGCCAGGATCACCCTGAAGCGGGTACCGGACCAGCCCGGCATTTCCGCCAAAATATTCGGTCCCCTGGCAGATGCCGAGATAATGGTGGACATGATCATCCAGAATACCCGCTCCGGTGGAGAAACCGACCTGACCTTCACTGTTACCAAGGATGATTTTGCCCGTGCCCTGGACATTACTGAGGCGGTGGCCAAGGAAGTGGGGGCTGAAGAAGTGCTCACTGCGACAGAAATTGCCAAAGTATCTGTTATCGGACTGGGCATGAAAAGCCATTCCGGGGTGGCCGCTACCATGTTCAAAGCCCTGGCCGAGGAAAACATCAATATCCGGCTGATTTCAACCTCAGAAATCCGGATCTCCTGTGTGATCCTGGCCAAATATGCGGAACTGGCCGTGCGGGCCCTGCACACAGCTTTCGGGCTGGACAGGGAAGATTAGACCGGCTTCCGGTTCTCCAGGACACGCTCTATTTCGATAATTACTTTTTCGGCGGCTTCGGCCGGATCATCTGCATCCCTTATAGGACGGCCGATCACCAGCAGATCGCTGCCCTGGGAAATAGCCCGGGCCGGGGTGGTAATCCGTTTCTGGTCATCACCCGGTGTCAGACTCCATTCCGGGCGGATCCCGGGGGTGACCGCCAGAAAATCTCTGCCAAACCCGGCTTTGATTGCGGCAGCTTCCCACCCGGAACATACCACACCTTTGCACCCGGCATCCCGGGCCATTTTGGCCCTGAGCATCACCAGTTTTTCCGGTTCTGCGGCAAACTGATCCTGAAACCCGCCCAGAGAAAGGGTTTTCCCGTCATTGTCCGTGAGCAGGGTGACCCCGAGAACACCGACCCGTTCCCCACCGCCTTGAACCGCGCTTTTCAGCATTTCCAAAGAAGAACTGCAATGCACGGTTGCCAGGTCAACCCCCAGGTCAGCCACCCGGCCCATGGCCCGGAAAACCGTTGCACAGATGTCGTGGAGCTTAAGGTCCAGAAAAATCCCGGCAGGACTCATATCCCGCACCATGCGGATCACCGCCGGCCCCTGGTGAATGAACAGCTCCAGACCGATCTTGAACATGCCCACCCGGTCCCCCAGCACCCTGATATAGGATTTCGCCTCTGCCATGGAGGCAAAATCCAGTGGAAATACAATATAATCCCTGCCTGATTTTTGTGCATTCATTTTCATTTCCTTGAATTACTATACCGGCACCATACCCGTCACCACAAAATTATCATAATAATCACAAAAACATCCTGTAATCAACATGCAATGCTTTTGAAAACAGCTTGGCATTTCTTTTTCCAATGGGCCGTTTTCCTCTTTCCATTTCAGAGATATGTCTTTGAGGGATGGCTGTTAATTTTGAGAGTTGAACCTGGGTCAAACTGTTTTTATGGCGGCTGCCAGCCAGGCAGGTGCCGGGCGCATTACCTTCAAACTCTTTAAATGCCTGGCGCCATGGTATAGTGGGGGAGTTGTTTCCGGCATTGGTGAAACCCAATTTCTTTAAAGCAGCTATTGCCACTTCCTGTTTTTCTGCAGGCCCCTCAAATAGGAGCTTCACTTTAGTATGGTGCTTTTTCATGTGATCCAACATATAAAACCTCGACCAGCTTGATTTCCTTGTCTGTTACTTCCCAAACAGCAACATAGGTTGGTTGTCCCGTAAGCATAAATATACTTTTTTTTAGTATAAAAATCAAGGACAAAAATAGATGCTTTCGGCAAACTCCAGGGATCTGTTGGATCGGATTCGGACAGAAATTCCCTAATATTTCTGTATCCATCACCATCAAAATCATCCACTGGATGCACATCAGCAATGGAAAAAATGGCATCAGTCGGATCTAATACTTCCGCAGGTAGAGCCCCGGGTGGTGCCCTGTGACCGGAACCGTCAGAGCCGGAGGGGCACACCAACCATATCAGAACGGCAGAAGCGCATACAGCAGGCCAGTGTCCACCTTCTGGATTTCACGCACAGCAGCCCCGGAGGATCTCGGGCCGGGCACAGGGCACCACCCGGGGCGGCAGCCAGGCCGGCAAACCGGGTGCATGAAAAACCCTGACCGATATGCTGCATGTAACCACATCCTGTTCAGCTGTTTGATACCCGCCCCCTGCGGGTGCTGTATGACCGGCCCGAGATTGACATCTGACGGTCCTGTCATACAACACCCGCAGGGGGCTATGTCAATATATGTGAAGCTGCATCTCCATGCGATTACCCTGGTCAAAGCAAAATCAGTGGTTCATTTTCCGGATGCATTGTGGTATACTGCGGTGTTCTTGAAAGGAGAAACATGGAAACCAAAAAATACACACTGACCATGCTGGTTGAAAACGAACCCGGCGTAACCGCCCGTATCACCGGTCTTTTTGCGGGAAGGGGCTATAATATTGAAACCATCTGCGGCGCCCCCACAGCAAATCCGAAAATGTCCAGGATCACCATTACCACCCTGGCCAATCCTCTGATGCTCGAACAATGCATGAAACAGATCAAGCGCCTGGTCAATGTCATCAAGCTGCGGGACATGACCGGAGAAGAGGCCGTAAAACGGGAAATGGCCCTTGTATGTGTCAAGGCGGAACCTGCGAACAAAGAAAAGATCCAGCATATCATCACAGCCTTTCAGGGAAAAATTGTGGATAAGGGACAACAGCATTATATTTTTGAGGTCACCGGAGATGAACTCACCGTTGATGCCATGCTCGGGGAACTGGCACCTTTCGGCATCAAGAAACTTGCCCGGTCAGGGGTGCTTGCCCTTTACCGGGAACCCTGACAGGCAAAACAACCGTGCTGGCAAATTCCCTCACCCCGTTCACTATAATACAAACCCTGAAATTTGCACTGCTGCGGATAAAGTGCGAATAAAGTGTTGAAACCCCTGGAACATTAATGATATCACCTGTTATGTAAAAATCATGATCCTTACCACGGATAAAAAAACCTATGCATTTTCAGAGAATTGAACATATTACCGCAGGCCAGCTCAAGGCAGATAAAAATTCATCTGATATGTACCAGGCCTATCTGGGCACCTGCCTGGGCGTGGCCCTTTATGACAGAAAAACCCATACCGGCGGCATGATCCACATTCTGCTGCCGGAACCGCCCATGACAGGTTTTCCGGAATATCCGGAAAAATATGCTGCCACCGGGCTTCCCCTTCTGATTCAGGAACTCATCCGCCTGGGCAGTTCCCCCCAAGATATCACTGCCACTATTGCCGGCGGGGCCCTTGTGGGGCCTGTGAGTTCCCAGGACATGGGGCTGGATATCGGCGGAAGATCCACTGAACTGGCCACCACCATTCTCGGAGACGCCGGCATTGAGATCCGAACATCGGAAACCGGCGGTTTTTTTTCCTGTACCCTGGAACTGGACATGGCCACCGGAGACACCGCCATCAGCCCGCCCTGGGAAGAAACACAGGACCCTGTGGGGCAGGTTGTCCGGCCGGGAATGGACGACATTTTTCACACCATTGAAAACCTTCAGCCTATCCCCCAGACCGCCCTTAAAATTTTACGCATGTTCCAGGACAGACGGGCGGACATCATGGACATTGCCCGGGAATTGTCCAAAGACCAGGTTCTGGGCGCCCAGACCCTGAAACTGTGCAATTCCGCATTGTTTGCCGGTACAGCCCGCATCGACACCCTCAGGGATGCGGTACTGCTTCTGGGCGAAGACATGCTTCTCAAATCCATTATCACGGCAGCTGTGAACAAATACTACAACCAGATCGGCACCAGCGGGTATTCTCTGTGTAAGGGGGGGCTGTTTTTCCATGCAGTCGGGGTGGCTGCCACCGCAGAAAAACTGGCGGATAAAACCGGAATTATATCGGGAAAACAGGCCTATACTGCAGGGCTGCTGCATGATATCGGCAAGGTGGTGCTGGACCAGTATGTGTCAGAAGCCATGCCGCTTTTTTTCAGGGATCTGGTGCAGGAAAAGAAAAATTTTCTTCAGTCTGAAAAAAACCTGCTGGGGATCACCCACTGCCATACCGGGGCCCTGCTGGCCAGGCAGTGGAAATTTTCCGATGCCCTTTCCCAGGTCATCGCCTATCACCATGAACCGGAAAAATCCAAGGACCACACGGACCTGGTCTGCATCGTCTATCTGGCAGACCTGCTCATGGAGCGGTTCAATACCGGCCTGGATTTGGAAAAAATGCAGACCCGCAGTGTAAATGCTGTTATGAAGCGCCTGGGACTGAAGCCTTCCGACATCCTGGAACTGGTGGACACCATTCCCATGCATGCCATAAAGAACCAGGAAATTTTAGCCAGGTAGGCCCATGACCACAAAAGACAAACACCAGCTGCTCAGATCACTTCCCGGTGTTGACCATGTTCTGGAAAAAACCAGGCATGATCACCGGTTTGCAGCAGTTCCCAGATCGGTTGTAAAAGCATCCATACAGACGGTGCTGGACCGGCTCCGCCAGGATATTCTTTCAGACAGACAAAACACTGCCGACCAGGCAGAAATTTTGTCGGAAACAGCGTCCCTGTGCCGGCAGAAACTTGCTCCCAGGCTGGTTTCCCTGATCAACGCCACCGGGGTGGTGCTCCATACCAATCTGGGGCGTGCCCTGCTATGCGATGATGCCTTAGAAAATATCCAGGCCATTGCTGCCGGCTATTCCAATCTGGAGCTGGATGTTGCCACCGGTAAACGGGGGCTGCGCTACAGTGCGGTGGAGGAACTGATCTGTGAACTCACCGGTGCCCAGGCAGCCATTGCAGTAAACAACAATGCCGGTGCTGTGTTGCTGGCCCTGAACACCCTGGCCAAAGATACCGAGGTGGTGGTTTCCCGGGGGGAACTGGTGGAAATCGGCGGTTCCTTCCGGGTGCCTGATGTGATGGCCAAAAGCGGGTGCCGCCTCAAGGAGGTGGGCACCACCAACCGGACCCACCTGAAAGATTACGACAATGCGGTCAAAGAATGCACCGGACTCTTCCTCAAGGTGCATGCCTCCAACTACAAGATCGAAGGATTCACTGCCAGTGTGGACCTGGAAGCACTGGCTGCCTTGGGAAAAACCCATGATATCCCGGTGATGGAAGATCTGGGATCCGGCACCCTGGTGGATTTTTCCGCCTATGGCCTGCCCCTGGAGCCCCTGGTGTCAGATTCGGTTGCCGCTGGTGCCGATGTGGTGACCTTCAGCGGGGACAAACTGCTGGGAGGCCCCCAGGCCGGTATTATTGTGGGGAAAAAACAGGCCATTGACCGGATCAAGGCCAATCCCCTGACCCGGGCGTTGCGCATTGACAAGCTGACCCTGGCAGCCCTGGAAGCCACCTTGAAACTGTACCGGGATGAAAAACAGGCTGTCAAAAAAATTCCCACCCTGCGGATGCTGACCATGTCATTTGAAGAAACCTGCCGCCGGGCAGCTGCTTTAGAACAATCCATCCAGGATGCCTGCGGGCCCCTTGGCGGCATTGCATCTGCAGACCTGGAATCCCGACCCGGGGGCGGCTCTTTTCCGGCCCTGCGCCTGCCCACCAGATGCGTTACCCTGAAACCGGACAACATGTCCGTGGCTGCTCTGGAGCGCCGCATGCGCCTTTCCTGGCCCGCCATCATTGCCAGAATCGAAAATGACAAGTATGTGATGGATCCCAGAACCATTCAGCCCGGACAGGAAACCATTATTTCATCAACCCTTAAAAC
>JAABSS010000051.1 GCA_011390235.1 Desulfotignum sp. | reverse complement strand
CAGGGCTTTTTCATGAAGCGACTGCGGTATGGTGTCATTCATTGAAAAGCGGGCCAGTTTTTTCAGCAGAAACCGGTTTCCGGTGGCTTCCAGAAATTCAAAAAAGGAGAACGGCTCCAGATAAAAATAGGTGATCCGGCCCACCGGCATACTGTATTGATAGGTATTGAGGGAAAATTCCAGGAGCGACCCCGCGGCAACGAGTGCCAGATCTTTGATGTCTTCCTTGAACCACCGGAGTTTGGCAAATATCTCGGGTGCGGCCTGGATTTCGTCCAGAAACAGGAGCGTGGCTTTCGGGTCGATCGGCGTGTTGAATTCCGATTGCAGGTTCAGCAGGATTTCCCCGGGATCGTTGGTGTTGAAAAGGGCTGCAAGAGACGGGTTTCTTTCAAAGTTCAATTCGATGAGCGTCAGGTTGTGCCTGGCTGCCAGGTCCCTGACCAGCCAGGTTTTTCCCACTTGTCTGGCGCCTCTGATCACCAGGGGCTTGCGGTTGTTTTCCGCCAGCCAGTTGTCCAGATACTGTGATGCCGATCTTTCCATGGAAATATTTTTAAAACAACGCGTTAAAAATGTCAATATTTAAAAAAACAACGCGTTGTTTTAAATTAAAGGGACACAATACATAATTGTTGTGTTACGTCTTAATCTGCTCCATGGCAAATCCTTCCCAGGAGGCGCCCAGCCGGGGGTTGGTCATCAGGCTGTGTGGATGTTTAAGCGTAAGTCACTTTATCAATGCCAGAATTTCCGAGATGTCCCCGGCGGTTTTGATCGCTTCTTTGATTTTTTTCTTGCCTTGACTTGCCTGGACCTGGTAAAGGTAAATTATTTTGTGCTTATTTAAGAACAGAGGTAAATTTTTTGATTTTGGGGGATTGTTTATGGTTTGTTCAACTTTTTCGATTTGTTCTTTTTCCGGAGGTATGCCATGAAAAATGTTATTCTGCTGTTTGTTATCATGATTCTGTTTCTGACCACTGGTGGGACTGCCATAGCCTGCGGAGGCGGCGGTGGCGGCGGTGGCGGTGGCGGTGCAGACATGCTTCCCCCGGACAGCCCTTTCGACCCGGCGGATCCGTATAGTCTGGGTGTGGAAGATGAAGATGGGGTGCTTCAGACCATAGATGAGGCCTACCGCAAAGGGCTGAAAAAAAAGCAGGCCCAGGACATGGCGGAATCAAAGAAATGGATGGATGAAGGAAATTATTACGAAAATCTTGAAAAAAAAGGCAAAAATATTCAGACCGGTGTAAATGTGGCGGGAAATGTGATCGATATCTTTACCGGTGGAACAGGATCTAAAATCAATAAAATCGGACAGAATTCAGCTATCTTTATTCAAACCACGATCGAATCAAAACAAAAGGGCAAATCCACGGCCCAGGCGCTGGAAGATGCGGCGATCAAGACCGGAAAAAACATCACCAAGATCAATATACTGGAGAAGATAATCAAAGCCACGCCCAATATCAAACCCCCTCCGGCGGTGGACCTGGGAACCCCTGCTCCTGACCATTCTTTCGGAGGCGGCGGCCCTGCACCGCTCGATGAAAACGTTTTCAATCTATAAAGGAGATAATCATGAGATGCTTATATCAATGGCCTGTTTTTGTTCTCCTTGTCATCCTGATTTTTTGCGCCGGATGTGTGGGTGTCACACAGAACATAAAGAGCAGCCTGACAAGCGACGGCACCGTGCTCGTGACGCCGGAGCGGACCCCGCTGGAACTTCCCGGCCATGCTGAGCTTGCCATTGCCGGCCTGTTGCAGAAAATACGCCATGAGCACCCCACGGCGGCCGAATTCGACGGCAGGGGGAGCCATGACGTCCAGGAATCTTTTTCTTATGCCGGTTTTGACGTCGATAATGTGGACATCGCAAAGAACATACTGGTAAAGGAAACTTCTGAAGCAGCGCTCATAAATCTTGGCGGATTTCTCCATTTTGAGGATGAAACCGCCCGGAGAACGACCGTCGGCTTTGAGATGCATTACAAGGTTTTCAAAAAAGCCGACAGGCCCCCGGTTATCGTGCACAGCTATACGTCCAATGTGACCCCGGCCTATCCGTTGGTCGGTGCATACTTTGTTCCTGCTGAAAGCTTTTCCGGAAATGACATTCCCGGCTCTTTTACAGACTATCTGCGGTTTGCCCGAAAACATGCCATCGACATGGGGACGGGCAGGAACCAGGCAGTGGAAGGCCCAGAAAAACAAAGCCTGATTTTCCTTATCTTCTG
The DNA here is from genome assembly GCA_011390235.1 of Desulfotignum sp. The sequence continues at coordinate 3,844 of JAABSS010000051.1, read as the reverse complement.
CTTTGACCGGCTGCCCCAGGAGGCGGTTCTCGGCGTCACCGTCGACAATAACAAGGTCAACCCGGTTGAGATGGATTTTGACGGCTGGCGGATACTTGCAGTCGGAGGCAAAGGCCGGTTGTTCTCTCATCCAGACGCGTTTTTCATAGATGTCCATTATCAGAAAAAACGGCTGGCCATTTTTAACCGGCAGCATATCGCCCGGTTCTCAAGCCTGAAGCAGAATCCGGAAAACAGCTGGACCCAGGCGTTGCAAAAATCGCATCGCATGCAGGCACAGACAGCCAAAGGATCCATAGAAAAAGGGGTGCGCCATCTCAATGTGGCAAACCATGGTGATGCCGTGATTGTCCAGACCCGGTTGCAGGAACTGGGATATTACAAAATGAAAGTGGACGGACTTTTCGGCAAAGGGTCAAAAGCGGCCCTGAAAGCGTGGTCCCGCGACCGGCTGAACCGTGAATCAGATGTTCTCACACTGGAGGCTCAAAAAGCACTTTTCAAAGGGAGTGGATTGTAAAAAAGCTTATAACCACGGGGGTTTCCGTGGATTTTGATCTGGTCAATCCCGAGGCAGCCATGCAGGTGATGGCGTGTTTGTCCGACCCCGGGGGGATGCAAGAACCGGTTTAATCGGGGCATTTGAAGAAAAACCATTGTAATAATAGCGTTTTGGCTTTATTATATGGGCGTCTTCAAAAAAAGGGGAGGCCTTAACATGTTTGTATATGTCAAAAAGTCCGGTAAATACAAGTATCTACAGATTTTTGACACCCACAAAGACAGGGGAACGGTCAAACCCCCTGTAGTCGCTGCTTTCGGATCTGTCTTGATTTCTCAGATGAATGTCCTGAATGGCCAAGATTTGATCTATGTATAAAAAATACGATACAACCCAGGATGGACCATTGACCGCCTCATATACTGCTGAGAAACGAAAAATTCCTCGCACCGGATGCCTGCTCACTGATATTTCCTGCAAAAATAAAAATATTTCGATTGTTTCCATAGAAAACATTTCTCCTGAAGGGTGCCTTTTGAACTTCAAGGGAGAACTGTGCTCAAACGACAGGATCGATCTTGAATTCTGGCTGCCGGACAGCTCAAGATCAATCGAAGCCACTGGTATGATATCTTATGTAATCAAAAATTGTTTTAACGGCATAAACAGCGCCGGCGTTTTATTTGCAGATATTAATGACATTGACCAGAAAAAAATATTTAATTTTATTGTCAGCACCGCATCAAGCTCTGCATTGAAAAACATGCAGCAAACCATTTCAAAAGAAAATATCAGGGATAAATATAAAATTGCTGCGCCGGGCAAAATAAAGACGCTGTTAAACCAGGTCAAGAAAGAAAAGATCCCCTTAACCGTTTTGTTTGAACACAGTCAGAAATTGTTTGAATTACATATAAGCAGTATCAACCCTCAGGATCAGGTGTTCACAATCGCAAATCAGACGGAAACAGGTCATCTGGTACTGAGTGAAAACCATACTTCGTATGTTTCTTTTTATTTCCAGGGCGGCAGTTATTATTTTAAAACAGCATGTATCGGGCATGATGATGCCGGCCTGACCTTTAGGTTTCCGCCGGTTCTGTATCAGTTGGAAAAAAGAGCCTATACCAGGCAGATATCTATCGACAATGTGAATATCTCCATTAACATAGATGATATGTCATGCAGACCATTTCATGGAAGAGTGATTGATATCAGCAATCGCGGATTTCTGTGCGAATTTTCACATGACAAACTGATTGAAAATTCGATCAAGACAGGACAGGCGATAAACTACAGGTTAAACAACCATTCCGGGCTGCATTCTTTTGGAGAGATCCGCCATATAAAAAAGAAAAAATTGAATGGGGACAGGGTGCTTCAAATCGGGGTTGAAGCGGGGATAAAACGGTCTGATTACAAATTCAAAAAAGTGTCTGATTCAGCGTGGAAGAAAAAAAAGATTCAGAAAGATCTTCCCTCAAACCTGAAGCAAAGGATTACTTCCAAGGTTGTTGCCTATAACAACAGCAAAGGCAAAAAGATCGCAGCGCTTCTTAACTGCACCGGTAAGGATGTTATGGCACCGGTGGTCATTCTTCCGCCGGCGTTTGGTAAAAAAAAGGAAACATTGTCTCCCCTTGTATCGACATTGGTTACAAATTATCGCCATTTGAATAAAGAGATCATAACGATCAGGTATGATGGAATTAACAGGCCCGGAGAAAGTTATAACAAGGAGATGTTTCCAAAGCGCGGATATGAAATGCTCCATTATAAAATCTCTCAGGGCCTGGATGATCTGAAGTCCACTCTGGCGTATGTGTATGACAATCCATTGTTCAAGCCGAGTATGGTGATCCTGGTGGCGTTCAGCATGTCGGCACTGGACGCCCGCAAAATCTTGAATGACCGGAATCATGGAAAAATTGATTACCTGATCAATGTGATGGGCGCCACATGCGGCCAGAGCTCATTTGGTAATGTGCTGGGCGGGATGGATATCATCGGGAACGCAAGAATGGGTATTCGAAGCGGATTGACAGGGGTGCTGGGCCATCTTCTGGATGTGGATAACATTGCCCGGGACCTTATCGATAACAAATATGCATACATCACAGATGCCCGGCTGGACATGTCAAAGATTTCAACCCCTGTGACATGGATTTACGGGAAATATGATCGATGGATCCCGAAAAATGAAATCATCGATATCATGAGTGTCAAATCAGATGGTCTGCGGGAAGTCATTGAAATACCCACCGGTCACAACCTTCGCTCAAGTGACGATGCCCTGAAGACATTCATGCTGATAACAAAATTGATTTACCGGATCCAGTATGAGGAGGAGATCGACCCGATCGCTCCGGATAGAGAAAATATGGTCAAGCTGATCACCTATGAACGGGAGCGGCTTGAAAAAACCGAAAAATTCAGACCGGTTGATTACTGGAAAACGTATCTTATTGGTCAAGGCAACAGTACCGGATATGATTTTTATAAAAATATCAGGGAGTTCAGAGAATTTTTAACACTTCAAAGTGAACTTATCGAACTGGAAAACGGAGAGGTGTTTGCTGATTTCGGATGTGGCACCGGGATCTTTATTGAAAACATGCTCTTGAATCTGGCAGGCCGGGAAAAAAGTATCAATGATGCCCGTCTTGTGCTGGTTGACCTTGTCCAGGAAGCATTGGACAAATCAAAAGCCAAGTGTGAAAAGATTTTTGATTCATATCCATCTCTTGTGCCTGAAAAAATTGAATTTATCCAGATGGACCTTGATCCCAACAGGCTGATTCCCGTTAAAAAATTTATGACAGATGCGTCCCTTGATTTTAATTTTTTACGAAATCGAATCGATGGATTGTTGAATGTTACAATTGATCAATTATTGCAGAACGCTTCTCCAAGACTGTATGCCATAATGAGAGGGGCTGTTTTGACCCTCGATGACACCGCTTATCTGAAAGATAATTTCAGTAACGGCGCGTATGAAACGATTGTGGAATTTAACCGGGCGGCAAGATTTATCAATCGGAAGTTGGTTGCTCACGATTTGATAGATGGAAAATATGTGCATCAAGGTGTGATCAGAGATGAATATTACATCGATATACGGACGTCTGATTTGATTTTCAAGCGGCTGGATTTCAGAAATAACGGTCTGGAATTGAATTCGAATTTCAGGGCTGATTGTTTTGATAAAATTGCAGCCAGCCTTTTTATTTCCTATCTTTACAACCCGGATGATATGATATATGCGTTTTATCGAATGCTGAAACCCGGCGGCCGATTGCTGGTTTCTTCCATGAAGCCGGATAGTGACATCTCCCTGATTTT
>JAABSS010000050.1 GCA_011390235.1 Desulfotignum sp. | reverse complement strand
TATAAATGGATAAAAAGTGATGGCCATATTGGCGATTTTCATTAAAATCCGTGTGCTTTTTTCTAAAAAAAAGGTACTCACATATTATCCGAGTTTGGAGTATTCACCAAACCGAATATTTGGGTATAACATTTGAATGCCTGAAATTTGGATCGCTCTTTGAAATAGCCGGACCGAGAATAAGTTCCCTGCCCGGCCATAGGGCTGGTTAACCATGAAGATTGTCCATCCATCTTATGGCTTCTACATCACTGATCCTACCCAGATACCTTTGGGTGCTCGAAAGGCTCGCGTGCCGTAAAAGTACCTTTTGAGATATACACAGCTTCAACCTCCCTCCCATTTTTGAAATTTCGGATGTGGTGGACAAGTCTTCTATAAACTTAAATCCGGACAGGCCCGGCTCTCTTGATTGAAATCCTGGAACCATGAGTTACTCCGCACTGGCCGAAACCGGAGAAGTAAATCCACACTTCCCTTTAATTGTATCCGGTTTACGGATCCCCGTATCATTGAAAAAGGGGGCCAGCTGTTTTTCTAAACTGGGAGCCGTAACCAGGGAGACACAAACAAAAACCGCACCTGAAATCAGCATAGCAATAATCACACCATGTCCCATGAAAACCGGGTAGATGCTTTCAAGGTATGGCGGGGACATGGGAGCCGTTTTGACCAAATCAAAAATCACGAAACCTGTCTGTACTATAAACCCGGTCCAAAGTGATGCCACAGCCCCTGCTCCAGTGGCCCGTTTCCAATAAAGGCCACCCATGAGCACGAAAAAGTAGGATGCAGATGCGATGAATGTGGCAATGTGGATGGCATCAATAATACTGGTGATGAAAAAAGAGCCCAAGGTGGCCAGAAAAACAATGATCAGGACACTGATCCGGTTCACCAGTCGGATCTGTTTTGAAGAGGCGGTCCTGTAAAAAAAACGCTGGAAAATATCTCTTGAAATGCAGGAAGCACCGGATGCGGCAAAGGTATCGGTGCAGGACATGGCCGCTGTGGCCAGAGCCACCGCACATAAGGCCAGACTTACGTTGGAAAACTGGCTGTCCATGATAAAGGTGAGCAGGGCGGGTTCTGCTTTTGCCATGCCCATGGGAAATCCGGCCTTGGCAATTTCCGGATAAATCACGTTCAACCCCAATGCAATCATGGCACAAGCACCAAACACCACGGCCACCAGAAAAGAACCTAAAAACATCCCGTTTTTGGCAGATTTTTCATCTTTTGCCGCCCATACCCTTTGCCAGGGGTCCTGTTCCGTGATCCAGCCGGGAACAATGGCCAGAACAAATATCAGCACCATGGGAAGACCAATGGATCCCGGGTTCCACCAGTTTTCCGGGGCCTCGGCCAACAAACTACCAAAGGACAGGTCAGCTGCGGATCCTGCACCTTTTATAACCACAGCTGCCATCACCAGGACAAACAGGGAAATACAGATAAACTGGACCACATCCGTTACAATGACGGCAGATAATCCGCCCATGGTCACATAAACGGCCACGGCAAGCCCCACAATTAAAGCGGCGGCTGTTTGATCAATGCCGTAAAATACCTGGAGAACCAAGGCAAACCCCTTGATGTCTGCCACGGCAAACAGGATCATGACAACAGTGATGATCAACGCCACAGGCAGTCTTAAATGAGAGCCGTACCGCATTTCAAGCAGTTCCGGCTGGGTAATGGCAGGCAGGGATTTAATCTTTTTTACAAAAAACGCAATGATAAACAGTGCCAGGATATTGGGAGCCACAAATCCCCAGATCGAACCCATGCCAAGGAGCATGTAGAAACCAATGACGGCCAGCAAGGCACCGGCCGTCAGCCATGAAGCCGCAGCTGAAAAACCAATGGAAATAAATCCGGCTGATTTTCCGGCCAACCAGAAATCCGTCTGGGACTTTTGTTTTTTGTTGAAATAAAACCCGGTGAATACCAGGAATCCGATGTAAAGGGATAACAGAATTAAAAACAGCTGGTATGCATTCATATAAAAACCTCCCAGGTCAGCTGCATTCCACAGGCCGACACTTGTTCAGCCCGGGGATTTACCGTCTCTCCGAGAAGTTTTATCAAAAGCTTTTGGTAAGATATTCTGGCTTGTGGATCATTCGACTTGCCGTGCCTTCCCATGCTGTTTCGAATCATTACATACAGCACAGTGACGTTTTACGGCGTTTGTCCCCACTTACAGCGGCGGGTCCGCCCCGGATTCCAACCGGGTTCCCTTAACCAAAAAGCTCTTCTTTTAAATCATCCCCCCTTCAATACCAATTCTAATTGGAAAATTGAAAAAGCGAACATTCTATAGCACAAGAATATTCACCTTTCAATCCTGAACTGTAAGTTAGCCATATGTCAATTATCGGTAACCTGATTTGATTTTAAAATGAAAGGATTGACAAATGTAATGTTGGGGAGGACGGAGTTACAGATAATTATCGGGTGAGTATTCATGGCTCTGGAAAATAATCGATACCCAGGTTACTTAAAACCTGGTAGAATCATAAAGTTTACAGATAAACAAAAGATTTGAGATTATAAGGAGTTCATTAAAGCTCAAACATGCCGAAATATAACATAATATTTGAATCTAAAGAATATATTCAAGGGGTTGTTCCCAGGGCAAATGACTGGGTGGAGTATAAATGTATTCTTGCGGTTAAGAATGGTGGAAAAACACCGGTTTCGCTTGATATGGAATTTGTTCCACCACATCCGTTTTCAATGAATATGCCATTAAAGCATTCTATAAAAGCAGAAAGCATTTCAGCGATATATGGAAAAGTTGTCAAGTTCCTTGATCGATATGGGGTAAAATTCAAAGGATAAAAAACGGACAGAAAAAAAATTCTGCAATTTGTGGATATCCTTAGAAACCTTATACAAAATTGTCGGATCAAAGATAGAGCGAAAAGGCGGTGGAATAAATTGAAAAATACTGTCAACATCCTTGTTTTATGCACATATATATTTTTATTTGCCCCCCTGGAATCATCTGCGGGTCCCAAAGAAATTCGTGTGGGTGTATATGACAACAAGCCACTGATTTTCATGGCTGAATCTGGACCACAGGGTATCTACATTGATGTGCTTGAGAATATAGCAAAAACAGAGGGGTGGAACCTTCAGTATCGTCAGGGCAGCTGGGATGAAGTTTTTACACTTTTGACCAGAAATGAAATTGATATTCTTCCTGTAGTGGCATTCACAGAATCACGGCTGACGCAGCTGGATTTCGGTGAACAGACCCTGATTTCAAACTGGGGGCAAGTCTATGCCAGAAAAAATCTTTCCATGGAATCCATTCAAAACCTGGAAGGAAAAAAAATTGCCACCTTATCCCAGGATACCCATGGAGAGTATTTCAAAACCCTGATGGCACAGCTGGGAATACCATATGAAACCGTATTGATTGAAAATTATGCTGAGCTGTTTCAGGCTCTTGAATCCGGGAAAACTGATGCAGGTGTTGTTAACTATATAGCGGCACGCAATTATGCAGAAAACTATAATTTACAATCCACCCCGATTGTTTTCAATCCGATTCAAATCCGCTATGCCGTACCCAAAGGCGATCCAGCAGGCCTTCTGACTGCAATGGACAGGCATATCACAAACTTCAAGGCAGATAAAAATTCAGTATATCACACGTCAATGACACACTGGTTTGGTGCAGAATCACCATCATTTCAGTTTCCCGGGTGGATTAAATGGGTTTTTATCATTCTATCTGGTGCGTTTATTGTTCTTGTTACAGGGAATATTATTTTACGGGTTCAGGTAAAAGCCAAAACCAAAGCTCTGCGGATTGAATTGAAAAACCGTGAACTGGCTGAAAAAGCGGTAAAAAAAAGCGAAAACATGGGCAGAAAAATGGTTGCAAATATAGCGGATGTAATTGTAATCATAGACCAAAACGGTATAAATAAATACAAGAGCCCGAACATCGAAAAGCTGTTTGGTTGGAAACCTCAAGATGTTGTCAATGCCAGTACCTGGGACAATGTACATCCGGATGATCTGGAAACTACACAGCGTTTTTTTAAACAACTTATGCAAACACCTGATGTTCCTGGTATGATAAAATGCAGATACAAGTGTAAAAATGGCAGCTACAAATGGATAGAGTTTACAGGAATTAATCTTTCCCATGATCCTGACATACAGGGTCTTCTGGGAAATTATCATGATATTACTGAACGCAAACAGTCAGAGAAATTATTAGCCGAAAGTGAAGCCCGGTTTAAAGCACTTCATAATGCTTCTTTCGGAGGAATTCTCATTCACGATCACGGAATCATACTTGAATGTAACCAGGGTCTCTCAGAGATGACAGGCTACGAATTTTCAGAGCTTATTGGAATGAACGGCCTGCTGCTGATCGCTGAGAGATCCCGTGAAGCTGTGATGAATAATATCCGGACTGGCTATGAAAAACCATATGAAGCATTCGGATTGCGCAAAAACGGAGAAGAATTTCCCATACAGCTTGAAGCCCGTAACATTCCATATAAGGGAAAACAGGTTAGAACCGTAGAATTCAGAGACATCACTGAGCGTAAAAAAGCTGAAAACGTGCTGCGCGAGAATGAGGAACTGCTGGCCCGGTCACAGGAACTCGCCCACATCGGAAGCTGGAAACTGGACTTGATCAAAAACCGTTTGACATGGTCAGATGAACTCTACCGAATTTTCGGCTGCGATCCCCAGGAGTTCGCCGCCACCTATGAAGCCTTTCTTGATGCAGTCCATCCGGATGACCGTGAAATGGTGAATAACGCCTATTACAATTCAATCCGGGAGGGGCTTAATGAATATGAGATCCAGCACCGGATTGTCCATCGTAGCACCGGTGAAATCCGAATTGTACATGAGCGCTGTATCCATGAGCGGGATGAAGCAGGAACCATTTTCCGATCGGTCGGCATGACACAGGACATCACCGAACTCAAGCAAGCTGATACAGAGCGGGAGAAACTTCAGGAACAGCTTGGTCAGGCCCACAAACTGGAATCAGTAGGTCGGCTGGCCGGAGGTGTGGCACATGATTTTAACAATATGCTGGGGGTGATTCTAGGACATTTGGAATTTGCCTTGGAAAAGGTTGAAGAAGATAACAGCCTTAACGAAGATCTAAAAGAAATCCAAAAGGCCGCACAGCGCTCGGCTGCTCTCACAAAACAGCTTCTGACATTTGCCAGAAAACAAGTCATTTCTCCCATACGGCTTGATGTGAATGACACCGTGGAAAGCATGCTGAATATGCTGCGCCGGCTCATTGGAGAAGACATCGATCTGATCTGGAAGCCAGATGTCCATATCTGGCCCGTGAAAATGGATCCTTCCCAGATCGACCAGATTCTGGTCAACCTCTGTGTGAATGCCCGGGATGCTATTGCCGGCGTGGGCAAACTCACTATAGAAACCGGAATAAAAATCTTTGACAGACAATACTGCAGCCAGCATTCTGGTTTTATCCCGGGTGATTTTGTTCTGCTGGCTGTGAATGACAACGGTTGCGGCATGGACAAAGACACCCAGAAAAATCTGTTTGAGCCGTTTTTCACTACCAAGGATGTGGGCCAGGGCACAGGTCTGGGGCTTGCTACTGTCTATGGAATCGTGAAACAAAATAACGGCTTCATCAATGTATACAGTGAGCCTGGCTCAGGTTCATCTTTTAATATCTATCTGCCTCGGCTTTCTGCTAATGAAGACTTCGATACGGCTGTACCTGATAAAAAAGCAGCCGCCAGAGGGACAGAAACCATTCTACTGGTGGAAGATGAGCCCGCCATTCTTAGAATGACCCGCATGATGCTGGAGCGGAAGGGATATACGGTGTTATCTGCAACCACACCGACAGAGGCCATTCAAAAGGCGAAAGGGCATTCCGGCGCCATTGATCTGCTCATAACCGACGTGGTCATGCCGGAAATGAACGGACGGGATCTGGCTGGACAAATTACTGCCCTTTATCCTGACATCGGGCTCTTATTTATGTCCGGCTATACCGCCAATGTCATTGCCCATCAAGGAATCTTGGATGTCGGAGTGGCATTTATTCAGAAGCCATTTTCCCTGGCGGATATGA
>JAABSS010000060.1 GCA_011390235.1 Desulfotignum sp. | reverse complement strand
CGCCCCGTTTTTAAAAGAAAAAGACAGGTTGCCGTTCAGGTTCTGTTTCATGGCATCCACTGCAGCACCCCGGGTTGTCAGGGCGGCTGTCACATCCCCGGTTCCCCGGATCAGGGCGTTCTGGGTCATGTCCATAAGCAGCGGCTCCACTTCCACCCCTTTCAAGGTTGTATCAATGGTAAGTTCGGGAATATCACCGCTGGCATCCAGCACCACTTTTCCGTCATAGGTTCCTTTATACAGATTGGCTGACAAAGGGGCTTTGGTGAGGATACCGTCTTTTGCAGCCACATTCACCCGCACCCGGGACAGGGCAGCCCCTGAAACAACCAGGTCTTCGATGGCCAGGTCCGCTTTCAGTTTGAGGGCTCGGAGCATTTCCACCGGAATCAGGGCTGCAGCGCCTGCTGCCGCAGTTTCCGGTGTCTTTGGCGGGGCTGTCTGTTTTTTGCCGGAAGCATCTGTGGCAGGCGGGGGCATATACCGGTCTGCATTGATCTGGTCCACCGCCAGGTTACATGTGATATCCGGATCTGAAAACCCCTGTATGTTCAGGTCTCCGTTCATTTGTGTGTCATCCAGTACCGCAGACAGACTGGTAAGCGCAACAGCGGTTGCAGAACCGGAAAATTGGGTTTCCAGGCCCACTTTCTCAAAAACCCTGGGATCGGAGGTTTCCGGCAGAGGCTGGTTCAATTTTTTCATCAGATCACGCAGGTTGAACCGGGCCAGGGAAATGTTTCCTTCGTATTCAGGGGATGTGCGGATCTGTCTGGCAGACAGGCTGCCGGAGATATCCAGATCCAGGCCCTTGATGGAAAAAGTTTCCAGATTCAGGGTCTGCTGCTCAAGCTGCAGCTGTGCAGGTGCATCCAGGGTTACGAAAACCGGGGGATTGGGTATCTGTCTGCCGGCCAGTCCGAATTTTATCTGCACAGGATCCACGACCAGGTCCTGATAATTGCCCTTGAACCCGGCATTCACCCCGACCGTATCCAGCACGGCCGCCAGCTCGGGCTGGTCCAGCGCTGCAAGCAGCACGGCAAGCTTTTTGCCGTCCAGGTCAAGACTGCCGTCCAGGACAGCCTCTTCAGAGCCCAGATGCCGCGCATTGACATCTGCCTTCACCGTGATGCCCAGCCCGGCCATATCCAGATTCTGCAGTAACACTCTGCCCTCTTTCATATTTACATCCATGCGCACATCTGCATGAAATTTTTTCTGGTCAGCCCCTGCCAGCTGTCTGCCCATATCTGTCAGAAAAGCATTCCCCTGGACTTTACCGGCCAGTTCCAGCAACAGTGGCAGATTAGGCCCGTTTGCTTTCACATCACCTTTTAAAGACGGTGCTTCAGACTGGATATCTTCAGCCTCGAATGTGGCGGTTATGTCTGCTCCCAGCATATGTACTGCCAGCTGCGGCACCGACATCATGCCTTTATCCGTATCTGTTGAAATCTCCGCCTGCAGGTCAAAGGACCGGTCCGGCAGTGCAGCCAGCTGTGTTGACAAGGAACCACCTTCAAACACTTTGAACACCCGGGAAAGGTCTTTTCCTGCAACATCCAGATCCATGTCAACCCGGGAAACACCAGATCCTATGCCGCCAAGAGAAATATTACCGGTCACAGCGGTATCCAGGCCGTCTGCCTGCAGGTTCCTGACTGACAGGGTGTCTTTTGCAAGATCGATTTCCATGTCACATGCGAAGGTCAACTCTGCAGGAGTTTTCCCCAGGGCTGGACCGGAGATCTGCGCATCGGCTGTAAACGGCTTTATTTCATACTGGCCGGTATTAAAATCATAAAATATTTTTCCCTCCACAGAAGCATCTGTTGAAATTTCCGGGGATGTGGCTGCGGCAGTAAAGGTGAGGGCAAGATCCACAGGGTCTCCAGGCGCCACCTTGCCGGTGGTAACATTCAGATCAGATACTGTATATTTTTCCCCCAGGGCCTGGTCATCAAAGCTGAAGGCTGCATCCTGAATATTCACTCCTCCTTTTAGCAGGACGGCCAGGTTTGCCAGGTCAAACCCTTTATCAGGCGGAGGTTCAGGCGATTTATCCGGCACCCCGGCCTCTGATGTTCCCCCCAGGCCCTCCCAATTGGTTGCACCAGCCTTGTTTTTAGCCAGATTGACACGGGCCCCCGTGAGAACAATGGTATCCATCTCCAATTCTTTTTTGAGCAGCGGCAGGGTCTTGACCCGGACCTTGACATGCTCGGCCGCAAGCAAAGGCTGATCGCCGAATCCCGGGGCATTTTCCAGAAAAATCCCGGACGCTTCCACATGCAGCCAGGGGTAATATGCCATTTCCAGATCCCCCCGGATTTCAAAGCTCCGGCCCGTCTGCTGGCTGACCTTGCCGGCAATATAATCCTTGTACCGGTTGGGATCCAGGTTTAAGACGATTACCGCTGCAACAACCACCAAAAGGACCAGTATTCCCAGCCCTGATAAAATATAAATGACAGGTTTTTTCATGGGTCCACCTCCTGAATTGAATGACTTTCCAAACTATACCTTACCCCTGAAACTATTTCAATCACCCATGTCATTTAGGCCGGTTATTGTCATGGCTTATTTTTCCGGATGTTGTAACAGGTATATGATGTCAGAGCTCTGTCCCGTTGAAACCAAAATCAGACTGATGTAACAGCTCCCATCCTTCTTGTGCGGTTTCCACATAATGAAACAGATCCAGATCTTCTGATGAAATAGTACCTGCATCAACCAGTGCATCAAAATTTATCACGTTCTGCCAAAAACTTTTGCCGAACAATAAAATGGGCATGGGCGCAATTTTTTTTGTCTGCACCAGGGTCAATGTCTCAAAAAGTTCGTCCATGGTGCCGAAACCGCCCGGAAATGCAATCAACGCTTTTGCCCGTATCAGAAAGTGCATTTTTCTGATGGCAAAATAATGAAACTGAAAACTGAGCTCCGGCGTAATATAGGGATTTGGTGCCTGTTCATGGGGCAGCACGATATTCAACCCGATGCTTTTGGCATTCACATCATGTGCTCCGCGGTTGGCGGCTTCCATAATTCCCGGCCCCCCGCCTGTTGAAACCACGCACCCTGCACCATCGGCATCCTTGCCTGCAGAGGCAATCATGCGTGCAAGACCCCGGGCTTCATCATAATATCTGCTGTTATCCAGGTCCCTTTGGGCAATTTTACGTTGCCTGACAATATCAGGCCTGTCCGGATTCTTTTCAGCCTCCGCCTTCAGGTAATCAAGATGGGCCTTTGCCGTATCCGAATCTTTAATTCGGGCACTGCCGAAAATCACAACCGTGGAAGCGATATTCAGTTCCGTCTGGATAATTTCGGGTTTGAGCAATTCCAGCTGCAGCCTTACCGGCCGCAGCTCATCGCGCATCATAAAATCCGTATCTAAAAAAGAAAGGGCATATGACGCTGATGTTGTCTGGGGGGTGTCTACATTCAGTTTTGATGATTGGGCATCTTCAGCAGCAGAAGGAAACAACCGGGTTCTTTTTCGGGGTAACTCCATGTAACAATCCTTAAAATATCTGGTGAGTGATGAAACGCAATATTACATCTTGCCATTTAAACAGATTCTATCACACAAGGGGGTGGCTGGTCAAAACCATATGGCTGCCTGTACCGCCCCTGAACTTGGGCTTTATTTTTTATTTTAAAATACGTATAAGATGAATGTCAAAAAAGGAATCTTCCATACACAAATGGACAAAAGGAATCGCCATGGCATACAAGGTATTTGTAGACGGCCGGGAAGGCACCACCGGATTGCAGATCATTGATTATCTTTGTTCACGAAATAATATTGAACTGCTTGAAATTGATCCTGCACTGCGCAAGGATGTGCATGCGAGACAAAAATTGATCAATCAGTCTGATGTCACATTTTTGTGCCTTCCAGATGCTGCATCAAAAGAATCCGCCTCCCTGGTTGAAAACCCGCACACCTGCATCATAGATGCAAGCACAGCTTTTCGCACCCATCCAGACTGGGTCTATGGTCTGCCCGAACTTGTACCGGAACAAAGAAATCTTCTCAGAACAGCAAAAAAAATCACCAACCCCGGGTGCCATGCCACCGCTTTTGTGCTGGGTGTCCATCCGCTGGTTAAAACCGGTATCATGCCGCCGGATTATCCGGTCTGCTGTTATTCCATCACAGGCTACAGCGGGGGGGGAAAAAAACTCATTGCAGCATATGAAGAACAGCATACTCCGGCTTTAGACAGCCCGCGGCATTATGCCCTGGGCCTGGCCCATAAACATCTTCCGGAAATGACGGCAAGGACCGGACTTGCCTGTGCACCCGTATTCACGCCCGTGGTGGGCAATTTTTACAAAGGTCTGGCTGTAACTGTCTTTATCCATACCCGTCTTCTGGCAAAAAAAATCGGGCCTGCTGATATGCAGCAGCTTCTTGCAGCGTATTACAAAGATGAAAAATTCATCACTGTTTTTCCTTTTGACGGAGAAAAGAATCTGGACAATGGATTTTTTGATGTCCAGACCTGCAACAATACCAACAAAGCAGATATATTTGTGTTCGGCAACACTGACCAGATGGCTGTCATCACCCGCATAGACAATCTGGGAAAAGGCGCTTCAGGTGCTGCCGTCCAGTGCATGAACATCCACCTGGGCATGGATGAGGCTAACGGACTGGTGTAATTTTCATTTTGCCCATATGCAGCATGCCTTTTCATGACAAAAGGCCTTCAGCGCAATCGCCAAAGGCCCTTCTTTGTCCTTGCGCCAGGTGCAAATGCACCTGGCTTGTTTTATTTCATTTTATGGGGATCACACACCTGGTCCCCGCTTACAGCACCCCTGCCGCAGCCGCCGCAAAAATATTCAAATTTTGCCGCCTGGGGTTTGCACAGGTGTTTTTTCTTCTGGGCCTGCTGGCCGCAGCTGCTGCATGTATACAACTTACCGGCGTTGGTGGGGTCACACAGATGCCCTTCTTCTGAAGAGATCTTTCCGCATGATTTACATGTGTAACTTGTCATAGGTCCTCCTTGGTATATGAATTAAAATCACGATCCTGCAAGACTCCGGTAAAAGCTTCTTTCATACCAGGTCCGGGTATTGTCATCAAAGACTGCTTCCTGCTCATGGATCAGTTTAATACATTCATCCGTCCAGGAACCGCAGGCCATAACCACGGTATCTCCAAGACTGAATTTCTGATTGCACACCTCACAGCCTTTTCCATTATGGGTATTCAGTATATCCAGATTTACAAGGTATGTGCTTTGGGATTTTTGCTGCATGGTTACCTCCCGGCAATATGATTTTTTATTTAAGACAATAACCGTTTATCAACCACATTTCAGATAAAAACTGCATACTGTCTTTCTTAGCTAACAATATAAGTCTTGTTGAGATGATTGCAACAGAATTAAAAATATCTTGCTTTATCAGAAGAAAACCAGTAATATAAAAATTTTTTATTTCCCGAGGCTGGACAATCCAGCCCTTATTACCTAAGGAATTTCTCTTCATGTCCCAGCAGAATGTACCCGTGACCGGGTTTGACAAAATGAACCTGGACCCGGCTGTGTTTTCATGCCTTGAAAATGTCGGCTATACCACCCCCACCCCTGTCCAGCGGCTTACCATCCCCCATCTTCTGGCCAAAAAAGATGTTCTGGGCCAGGCCCGGACCGGGACAGGCAAAACCGCAGCTTTTGCCCTCCCCCTTTTGTCCCGCATCCGCCTTGATATCCGCCGGCCCCAGGTGCTGGTGCTTACCCCCACAAGAGAACTGGCCATCCAGGTGGCAGAAGCATTTACAACCTATGGTCAGAATTTAAAAGGCCTTTCCGTGCTGGCTGTATACGGCGGCCAGAGTTACGGCATTCAGCTCAGCCAGTTAAAAAAAGGCGTCCACGTGGTGGTGGGAACCCCGGGACGTCTCATGGACCACATGAAGCGCAATACCATAAACTTTGCAGATCTTTTCTGCCGGGTGCTGGATGAAGCAGATGAAATGCTGCGCATGGGATTTATTGAAGATGTGGAATGGATTTTGGAGCGCACCCCCAAAAACTCCCAGACCGCTCTTTTTTCCGCCACCCTGCCAGGACCGGTCAAAAAAATTGCCGGCAAACATCTCACAATGCCGGAAAACATCCAGGTCCAGCCGGAGGCCTTTGAAACAACTGCCATCCGCCAGCAGTTCTGGATGGCCAAAGGAGCCACAAAAGCCCATGCGCTGGTGCGCATCCTTTCAGCAGCCTCCTTTGACGGGGTCATCGTATTTGTAAAAACAAAATCATCCACCCTTGTTGTGGCCAAAAACCTGGAGAGCAGTGGATTCAAGGCAGAGGCCCTGAACGGGGACATGGCCCAGTCCGCCCGGGAACAGACAGTGGACCGCCTGAAAAACGGGCGTATCGACATTCTGGTGGCCACGGATGTGGCAGCCAGGGGACTTGATGTGGACCGCATCTCCCATGTGATCAACTATGATATGCCCGCACAGGTGGATCCGTATATCCACCGCATCGGCCGCACCGGCCGGGCAGGCCGCACCGGCGAGGCTATTTTGTTCACAGGAAGAAACGAACGCTGGATGGTGCGGAAAATTGAAAAAGCCACCCGGCAGCCCATCACGGAAATGCACCTGCCCTCTGCAAAAGCAGTGAACAAAAAGCGCATTGCCAACTTCCATGACAGTATCAGCAAAATTTTAGAAACCCGGGATCTGGAAACATTTGAATCCCTGGTTGCTTCCTATGCAGAAACCAATGAATTACCCATGGCAAAGGTAGCTGCAGCTCTGGCCAGAATGGCCCATGGTGACACCCCTTTGCTGCTGGCTGCAAAAAAAGACGAAAAAATGTCCCCTGTCAAGGCAAAAACAAAAAATTTTGCTCCTGTGGAGACTTCTGATGCCTCTTTCAGACCAGTGGCGCGCCCAAAAAATCCCGCCCCTGCCAGAAAACCACGTGCTTCTGAACCGGTCTTTCCCACACCTTTGCGGCCGGGCATGGAAAGATACCGCATCGAGGTAGGAGAGAGCCACGGAATAAAGCCAAAAGATATTGTCGGTGCCATCGCCAATGAAGCCGGTCTGGAAAGCAAACACATCAAGGACATTAATATTCAGTCCCGGTTTTCCCTGGTGGATCTGCCCGAAGGCATGCCCGGAGAAATTTTCCGCCTTTTGAAACGCACCCGGGTCCGGTCCCGGCAGATGGCCATATCCAAGTGTGCATAACCCTTACTCCCGGACAGATCGCAGCCCGGATGTTTTTTTAACTTTTTTATTAGAGGAGACCACCCATGAGCGGCAACGGCGGCAGCCCCATCAATATCGACTTTCAAGTGGATAAAAAAAATCTTTACCGTGAAGAAACCATCACAGACTTGAAAATTGCCAGTATCCAGAAACTGACACCAGTGCACCCGGACGGCTCGGATGACCCCACCCGGGAAACCTTTTTTGTGGGCTCCACCCAGCTGGGCACTCCCCATGGCCCTGTCCCCATCCAGGCCAGGCTGGAAGCAGACACCCTTGACCAGGCCATGGATGCATTTCCCCAGGCCATGGAAACAGAAACCAAAAAGGTGGTGGAGCAGTTCAAAAAAATGCAGGCAGATGAGAAAAAGCCTTCAGATTCCCGGATCATCATGCCGGGTATGCAATAGGCAATAAGGAAAAATACCGTGCTTCACTCAAAAAAGATCCGGCTTCCAGGAAGGGGACCTGGAAGCCGGGGTGCGTCTGGGCGCTTTTTGGAAGGATTTGTTTGGAGGGATATGAATGCCCGCCAGACGCGTTTCCTAAGGCCTCAGCCTGGTGGGAGTATTGGGGTTTGACATGGGATGGATCTCCTCACACAGGCGTTATGCTATATTTACGACAAGCATAAACCGCTGTCAATTCGGGAAAACCCCTATATTCACTAGGGGAAAATACCTACTACTGGTGTAGTTGAAGGCCCGGAATATGGAAAAACCACTGTAAAAAAAAGAAGTTGGTGCCAAGACCCCCTGTTTTTGTACAGCCAAAAAAAAATGAAAGATACCCCATGATTAAATCCATGAATATAGCATGGTGGGTCCAGCGCTGGGCTGAGCTGACTCCGGAAAAGCCGGCCATTCTTTTCCAGGATGATGTCATCACCTATAAAGACCTAAGCCGCCGATCCGACAGAACCGCCTGCTGGCTGCAGTCACTGGGCATTGAAAAAGGGGACCGCGTGGCGGTGATGCTCTACAACTGCCCGGAATTTCTGGATCTGTTTCTGGCCTGTTCCAGGCTGGGAGCGATATTTGTACCCATCAACTTCAGGATCACGGCCCGGGAACTGGATTTTTTTATCAAAAACTGCCGGCCCCGGCTATTTGTTCACGGAAGTGCCTTCACTGATACAGTCAATTCCCTGATGCTGGCAGCGTATCTGCCGCCCCTTATGGTGGCGGTACAGGGCCGGACCGCTGACAGCAGCCGGATTTTTGAGCTGGACACTGCGGTTGCCCGGTTTGACGGAAAACGCCCGTTTCTGACCCGCAGCCTCGGGCCGGCAGACCCGGAAGAACCCCAGGTAATCATGTATACGTCCGGTACCACGGGCCAGCCCAAAGGGGCGGTACTTTCCCATAGAAAAACTTTTTTCAACTGCCTGAACGCAGATATTTTTTTCAAGCTTCATGCCAGTGATATCATGCTGATATTTTTGCCCCTGTTTCATTCCGGGGGTTTATTCATCCAGGCTGCTCCCACGTTTTACAAGGGCGCCACCATGGTGCTCCATAAAAAATTCGACCCTGAAAAAGTATTCCTGGATATAGAACATTTCAAGGTATCCAAATTTTTGGGCGTGCCCACCGTATTCCGGGAACTGCTCAAAATCCCGCCATCCAGGCGGGGGGATCTGTCCTCTTTGCGGGTGTGTGCCGGCGGCGGAGAGCGGCTCACCCGGGATCTGATCCAGGCATGCGCAGATGCGGGACTGGCCTTCCGCCAGATCATGGGCCAGACAGAAACCTCCATTCTGTTATGGGCATCGGAAAAAGATCCCTTAAAAAAACCCGGCACTGTAGGGCGGCCTGTATTCCATGCAGAGGTGGGCATCCTGGATTCCCGGGGCAGGCCTGCTCCCCCGGGACAGATAGGGGAGATCGTGGTGAGAGGATCCATCATGATGAAGGAATACTGGCAGGATCCGGTGAAAACCGAAGAAACCATAAAAAACGGTTTTCTCCACACAGGAGATCTGGCCTGGATGGATGAAGACGGATTTTTCTTTCTGGCCGGTCGGGCCGGAGATATGTATATTTCAGGGGGGGAAAACGTGTACCCGGCTGAGGTGGAAAAATTTATCAAGACCCACCCGGATATCCAGGATGTGGCTATCAAGGGAGAACCCCATGAAATATGGGGAGAGTGCGGACATGCCTTCATCATCCCGGTTCCCGGTGTCTGCCTGACCAAAGCGGATGTTCTGGCATTCTGCAGGCAGGGCCTGGCCAAATACAAATGGCCGGCACAGATCTCTTTTCGAGAAGATTTTCCCAGAACCTCTCTTGGCAAGGTACGCAAGGCCGATCTGCGCTGAACAATGTTCCTTCCCGGCAATACCCTGATATAATGGGCTGCCGAGCCCATATATGCGCAACCTGTTATCACAGACCTGGTGTCACACCGTGTCAGATGCAACCGGCATCATGCAACCGCATCATGCAACCGACATCAATGATCCAGAGTAAACCGCCATTTGCAGAACAGATCATCCGGATGGGGATCAGGCGGGGCAAATTCGCAATGGACCCGGATTCGGTCATCCACCCGGCGGGCAAAGCTTTCAAACTCTTTTTTGTGCATGTGCTTGCACACATATTCGCCCAGCCCCCTTTTCAGCCGGGCCTCCTGGGCAGGGCAGGAGGGCACTGTGATGATAACCTCATCTGCCTTTTCCCGGATGTCATACCCCACCAGAATACACCAGGGAAACAGTTTCAACGCATGGACAAAACCTGCCAACCCGGGGTTTTTCCCGGCTTCTGCAAGGGGAAATTTTTCCATCAGATCTTTGGCTGCATACCCGGCCACCGTGTCCCACACCTCTTCATTGAGTTTTTCTGCTGTGGCCTGGTCAAATTTCTCCGTAATCCGGATAAACCAGAATGCATCCATGACCCGGTAATTCCAGAGCATAAATTCAATATACGCCCTCAATTGTTTCTTATCCATCTCCTTGAACACGGTGAGATCCATTTTTCCCCCTCTGGTTTTTCCCTTTTGGTTGTGGTGCGGTTTTTTCATAGCACAAACCTGTGAAATATGCTATGCCTGCCCCCGTTATCCGCACTTGAAAAACCCGATTGTTTAAAAATTTTGTAAAAGGAAGCATGTTATGCCCCTGTCCTTTGCATCTATTTCCCATGGCCCTGTGGCTTTTGGATTTTTCAATATTGAATCAGACATGCTGCTGCTGGAACAATATTTTTTCTTCTGTGATGATTTTTGTACCTGGATGATGCAGCTGGCAGAACAGAGCGCGCCCGCACCCCTGAACTGTGAAATTTTTCACATACAAAATCCGAAGGATGCAGGAGATCTGATGGGTGCCATTCACGGCATACGGTTCACCGGATTCATCGGCAGCGTCTATAAGCAGTTTCCCTTTCCGGATGATCCGGCCCGGTTCAAACAAAACCCTGAGGGGCACAAAACCAGAGAAAAAATAACAGCACAGATCACTGCTTTTGCCCGAAAAAAAATTGTCACCGCAGGATTTGATGAATCAGAAAATTTCCGGTTCGGTTCTTATGGATTTTCCCTGCCGGTCTTCCATGAACTGATCAGGTATGTATGGCAGGGAGGATATCCCCGGTGGAAGGACGACATCCGGCCGGCCTGTGTCACTGCCATGGCAGACCGGATACAGAAAACCGAAAACCGGTTTTTTACAGGGGTATTTCCATAAAACAATTTTTGATGTATGCTCAACCAAATTGAACGCATAATTTTGAAAGGACAATGCCATGCCGATTGCAGATAAAATGGTCAAAATGGTGGAAGCCGCCTCAACCATCCGCAAGATGTTTGAAGAAGGCATCCGGATGCGGGAAAAATTCGGGGCAGACAATGTATATGACTTTTCCCTGGGCAACCCTGATGTCCCCATACCGGCGGCAGTGAAAGATACCCTGCTGGATTTGATCAACGATGACAGCATCTCCCATGGCTATATGCCCAACCCGGGATTTGTCCATGTCCGTCAGGCTGTGGCAGATTTTTTGAACAAGGAATTTTTAGTGGGCCTTA
Source organism: Desulfotignum sp. (assembly GCA_011390235.1). Next base: position 925 of record JAABSS010000060.1, on the reverse strand, counting down.
CCCCGGAACTGGTAGTGATGACCGCCGGGGCTGCCGGGGCTTTGAACGACTGTCTGCGGGCCCTGATAAATCCGGGAGAAGAGCTGCTCACCCCTGCCCCCTACTTTGTGGGCTATAACCAGTATGCATTTGTGGCCGGGGCCGTCCTGGTAACCGCTCCCACCCGGCCGGACTTTCACCTGGATTTGGGTGCCATCCAGGCCGCCATCACCGAAAAAACCCGGGTGGTGCTCATTAATTCCCCCAACAACCCAACCGGTGCAGTTTACTCGGCAGAAGAACTGGACGGCCTGGGTCGTGTCCTGGAAGCTGCCAGCAATAAATTTGACAAACGCATCTACCTGATTTCAGATGAACCCTACCGGAAAATCGCCTATGACGTGGAAGTGCCTTGTGTATTTGATGCCTATGACCACACCATTGTGCTCACCTCCTATTCCAAGGAACTGTCTCTGGCAGGCGAGCGCATCGGGTACCTGGCCATTCACCCCAAAGCAGAGGATGCCGCCCTTATTGCCGGGGCTGCCGGGGTGGCCAACACCATGATGTATGTCAATGCCCCGGCCATGTTCCAGCATGTGGTGGGCCGTCTCCAGGGGGTTACCGTGGATATCGACATCTACCGGCGGCGCCGGGATATTTTCTGCCGGGGACTCAAAGAGGCAGGATATGAGTTTGACGTGCCTGAGGGCGCCTTTTATCTTTTCCCCAAAAGCCCCATTGAAAATGACGTGAAATTTGTCAACCTTCTCAAGGAACAGAACATTCTGGCCGTGCCGGGCACAAGTTTCGGCGGCCCCGGGTATTTCCGGCTCTCCTATGCTGTGCCGGACAAGACCATCACAGGATCATTTGCCGGATTTAAAAAAGCCCTGGACAGCCTGGGATAACATTTCATCTGCCTGTAAAAACCATCAGGGGCCTG
>JAABSS010000048.1 GCA_011390235.1 Desulfotignum sp. | reverse complement strand
CTGATTTTCTCCGCCCACAACAGCGCAGGCGATGTCATATATCTGTTTTATATCCTTGCCGCTGTCGGCAATAAAACAGATGGGTTTGTTGCTGTTGCGGACCATTTCCTCAAAAACCTGGACATAAATCTCTTCAATGTCCACATCTTCAGGATTTCCCATGGACATGGAAAAATCCATATTGGGCAGCGCATCCACCAGCCTGGCAAAATTGCCGGTATCTGCCAGCACAGGCCGTCTTCTTTCACCGGTCTCAAGGTCAATGGTAAAAATCGTATCAGACCCGGTGCCAAAGAAAAAATTTTCCCCTTCCAGGGGCATGGCCAGGTTTCCGGTCTGATCGTAGATATCAAATTTTTTCGGGGCAGACATGACAGCATTTTCCACCAGCGCTTCGGGCATGGTAACACGGTTATCCTTGTCCATGCTGCATCCGTTGTCCAGCAGCATTTCCAGAACGCCTTCATGTTCCATGCGAAACCCTGTGGTTTCAAGAATTTTCAAGGCGGCATCGTGAATGGCCATTGCCTGTTTTTTATTAAAGACCTTTAATCGCGGCTGAAAGGTGGTTACATCCTGTAACATAATGTTTTCTCCCTTTTTTTTGGTTTGGTAATACTGTTTTCAGATTCCACGTCATCAGGCAGGGCAGTCAAATCTTCCATAATGAAAAATCTTTCATGGTGCTGTCTCCTGTTTTTCGAGTTAGGTTATGAAGACCGGCCCTGGTGCCGGACAAAAAAATGCCTGCAAATGAAAGTTACCCTGGTGGAATATCAGGTACTGCAGGACAAGTTAATTTTTTGTTAGAAAATTACTATCATGGTATTTACATGATAAAATATTTTCTACTCAAAATATATTTATACATAAATACTATAGCTGGAATGGCTTTGTCAAGAAAAATCTAAAAAATACCGGGACTAAATATTTCCGTTGGGATCTGCCAGGTCTTCTTCCGGATGCATGACATGCTTGGGCGGCTGGGGAGCACTGGAACCAAGATCGGTCTGGCCCAGCATATCCACCAGCAGCTCAAGTCCCCACAAAAGCACGGAAACATCCTTGGGTTTCATCTTTTCGAGTTTTTCCATGAATCTGTGGTGAATCGGGGTGGGGGCGTCCTCAAGAAAATTCAGACCGGCCTGGGTGATTTCCACATGCACCTGTCTGCGGTCCTTGCTGATCCTGACCCGCTGGACCAGTTTGCGGGTTTCCAGACGATCGATGATGCCGGTGACCGTTGAATTGTTGATAAAGACAATCTGGGTTAAGGCGCCAATGGCAATAGGGCCGTGGTCTGCAACCTCTTTGAGGCAGATCAGCTGGGGCAGGGTGATCTTGTATTTTTCCTGGAGCTGCTTTGAGTGTCTGGACATTTCCTGAATGATCTGCCGCAACCGCATCATGATCTGCATACTGATGTTTTCTTCCATGGGCAAAAAAACCTTATCTACTGTGTAACCTGTGTTATGCTGTTATCTGCCGGGCAAATGCAGCTGCCTGTTCCCGGACGGATGCATCCATCGCTTCGGGGGTGGTGCATTTGCCTATATACAGTGTTCCGCTGTGGATGGTTTTATGGGGTTTCTGCATCCGGCCAAAGGCTGTAAAGGCTGCCTCGGCATTGTTGTCCCAGCCCCCGCCCCCGGTTACCAGAAGGGCCTGGCGCCGGCCTTCCAGTAAAGAGGCATGGTCTGGTTCATGGTAACGGGTATAAAGGCTGTAAGTCCTGTCGATAACTGCCTTGAGCTGGGCAGATACACCCCAGAAATACAACGGAGAGGCAAACACCACCAGATCGGCTGCCACCATCCGGCCCAGAATTTCCGGAACATCATCTTTCTGCACACATCCCACATCATCTGGAACCTCTTTGCATTTGGCACAGCCCATGCAGCCGTTCAGATTTTTTCCGTGAAGGTAGATACCGGTAACTTCATGGGCCTGGCGGGAGAGTTCCTCTTCCACCCAGCCAAGCACATTTGCGGTATTGCCTTTTTTCCGGGCACTACCCTGTAAGGTCAGAATCTTCATTGTCATCTCCTGTTTTTGTGGACAGGGGCGCTACCTTCCACAGTTATTTATTAAACGATTGTCTATTTTACCCAAAGATTAACAATTGTCAAATAAATAAACAGGATATACCCGGCCCGGGGGCAAATACTTTGCAGCAAAAAAACAGGTATGGCCCCGAAAATGTGTAAACCATGGTTTTTTTCATTTTTCTCATCACCCAGCTGGGATATGATGTGGAAAAATTCAAAGAATTGAACAAAACCTCCTCCTGGATCAATTTTCATCTGGGCAGGGACCACCAGAAAAAAAAATAAGACGGACAGAGGTTCCCCCGGAAGCAAGACAGTCATCCGGTGCTGTACAGAAACCACAGCGCCGGATGTTTCCCGGACAAAGATCTGTGTCTGCCGGAATAAAGGCGCACCTGAAGGAATCAATTTTAAAAGTAAAATCAAACCGTTCGGAAAACAGCTTTATGCGCAGCAGATCAAACCCCCTGCCCCCGGCATTGAAGGCATAGGGAGTTTTGGTGGTGTATTCACCTGAGACGGGCGGGGTAAAATAATTTTCAAAAATCAGATGCAGGTTTTCTCTGGTGAACCCGATGCCGTAATCTTTGATCACCAGTTCCGGATGGGTTTTGGTGCCGCTGACAATGATGTCGATCTGACCGCCGTCCGGGGTGTATTCAATGGCATTGCGGATAAGACCGGTGACAATGATATCCAGAATCTCCCCGGGAATATGCACGGGCAGGTCGGAATCCAGACGGGTGTTTATGGCACACCGGCGAAAAGCAATATCCGGTGCAATTTTTTTCAGGTGCTGTGTAATATAGTTGTCCAGAAAAATGGTCTGGTTTTCCAGCCGGGCCGGGCCGAAAAGGGTTTCAATGGCCTTATGCACCGCATCCAGGACAGCGGTGTTTTGGGTGTGGCTTTCCGCCAGCAGCACAAACTGGTCTTTGCAGGCAGCGAACAGCCTGCTCAGAATATGGTAGGCGGCAAATTCTTTTTTTTTCAGCAGGTCTTCCACTTCATACTGGATGTCCAGGATCCTGGCAAGATTTCTTCTGCCCCGGGAAACGATCTTTTCCATGTGGGCATCATGTATGCCCCTGGCCGCCAGCTTTTTGGACAAAAGTTTCATGGCGGCATCCACCACAGACACCGGGGTTTTCAATTCATGGGCCAGATGGTTGATGACCTTGTCCTTTGCCTGGTTCAAAACTTTCAGATCTGCATAGGACTGCTCCAGTTCCTCATGGATCCGGGTATTTTCAATGGGCAGGGCCACCGTGCTGGCCACCATCATCAACTGGTCGGTGTCAGTGTTATCAAAGTGCCCCTGGAGTTTGTTCACCACCGACACCACCCCGATGACCCGATCTTTGAGCTTGATGGGAACGGACAGCATATTTTCTGCCACCAGATCGGTTTCCTCATCCACCCGTCTCAGATAAAAATCGCATTGTGAAATATCCGGAATCAGCAATGGGCGGCCGGTCTTGTAGACATGGCCGGACACCCCCTGCTCGGCGGAAAACCGTATTTTATTGAACTTGCTGCCGGATGCTGCATCCTTGAATTTCGCAGAAAAAAAATACAATTCATCTGCTTTCTCATCCGCCAGAAGGATGAACGCGCCTTCCACCGAAACCAGTTTCTGGATTTCCGCAGTAATGATGGCCACTAGATCTCCCAGCTTATGATAGGTATGCAGGGCATTGGAAATCCTGAACATGGTCTGGTTGGTTTTTGCCATGCGTTTTTCAGCGGTCACATCCCGCAGGATCAACACCTGTCCCATGGGGTTGTCATGTTCATCATACAAAATGGAACCGTTGATCATGATATCAAGAATCCGGCCGTCCTTTGTATACCGCTGGGTTTCAAAATCAAGCACTGTACGGTTTGAATACAACTGCCTCATTCCCTGCTTTGCCTGGCCAAGCAGGTGGGGCGGAATAAAATTGATGTTTTTGCCTTTTATTTCAGCGAGAGTCCAGCCGAAAACCCTTTCAAATGCCGGATTGACATATTCCACGGTATTGTCCAGCGAAAAGGCGAAAACCGGATCAGCCAGAAATTTGAGCAATGTGTTCAGGCGCTTCCGGGCCAGGCGGCTTTCCTTGTAGAGTCTGCCGTATTCATCAGGTTTTCTGCCGGATTTTTCACTGGAAGATGACATGTTGTCCTGCATCCGTTTGCCTGGGTTGCATCAATTGCCAGCAGTGCTCTAAACGTACTAAATGTTGTGAATACCGGATCCTCAAAAGATTATCTACCATGTTCAGTTGGGAAAGTAAATCAATAACCCGGCCGTGGCAGGGGTGAAAACCTCATGTCAACGGAGAAATGCGGGCATTGATCACAGTGGATTTTTGCCGGATCAAAAGCACCGTGCCTGCAAGCAGGACTGCCAGGCCGGCCAGGGCCGGGGTGAAATCACGGGTGATATCAAATACAATCCCGGCGGCAATGGGGGACAGGGAAGCCGGGATGTTGGCGGTGAACAGCCAGCCGTAGACCCGGGAGATATGGCCTGACCCCCAGCTTCTGGCGGCACTGGACACATAGATCACCAGCACCCCGCCATAGTTGAATCCGGTGATCAGGGCAAACACCCAGAATCCCCAGGCTGATCCGGTGAGAAGCGGGGCGGCCGCCAGAACAGCTGCCTGGCAGATAAGGTTGGCCTGGATGGCCGTGGATGATCTGATCCTATCAAATAAGGCCCCCCAGATCACCCGGCCGGCGGCGTTGGCCAGGGCGAACAGGGATACGGCGGTGATGCCGATCTCTGTTGCATGCCCGTTTCCGGAAAAAATCTCCTTGAGGTTGGCATTCACGGCAAATCCGGCAGCCAGTCCCATGAACATGGCCAGATAAAGCAGTTGAAAATTGGCATGACCCATCACCTGTCCCGGTTTGAGGGCGGACAAAGGCGCAATTGTTTGTGCGGTTTCAGGAAACTGCATCACACTGCCGGCCAGCACCACCAGGCACAAAAACAGGGTGCCGAAGATATAAAATGTCTGAAACGGGGTGTACCCGAGGCTAGTGGTGAGAAAGCCCCCCACCTGGCTGACCATGGCGGCCCCCCCGCCGAATCCGGCCACGGCAATGCCGGTAACAAGGCCTTTGGATCGGGGAAACCAGCGGATGCACACGGCAATGGGTACGATATAGGCCATGCCGGCCCCGATACCTGCCAAAACCCCGATTCCCAGAATAGTGAACACAAAGTTGTGGCTGCCCAGGCCTGCCACAATCCAGCCGCCGCCGAACAGCAGCCCCCCTGCCATGGCACTGATCCTGGGACCGATTTTTGGCAGAAAACCGCCGGCGATCATCATGGTCAAAGGAAACACAAAATAAAACACGGTAAACGGAATCTGTACCGGTCCCTGGGAAAGCCCTGTCAGGGTTTTGATGGGCTGGACATAGACGCTCCAGGAATAGGTGGCCCCGAGGCAGATCTGCATGAGTACGGCAGACACAAGAATAAGATATCGCATGGGCGGAGGTACCAGACAGGCCGGACCTGTCTCATAGGGTTTCAGGTCAGCATACCGTTTTCAGGGACGCTGCAAGCTTGTCCACATTTTTTGACCGGGCAGTATGCCCCATGAGACCGATGCGCCAGATTTTTCCGGCAAAATTCCCCAACCCGGCACCAATTTCAATTTTATGGGTTTTGAGCAGTCTGCTTCTGACGGCTGCATCATCCACCCCGTCCGGAATATACACTGCGTTAAGCATGGGCAGGCGGCAGGCGGCATCCACCACCATATGGATGCCCTGCTGATCCAGGGCCAGCACCAGGCGCCTGTGGTTTTCCATGTGCCGCTCATACACTTTGGTTTCACCTTCTTCCAGGATCAGAAAAAGTGCCTGAAAAAGGCCGTAGAGCATATTGACGGGGGCGGTGTGGTGATAGGCCCGAGTAGCACCCTCCCAGTAGTTCATGATCAAAGAAAGATCCAGGTACCAGTTGGGCACTTTGGTTTTCCTAGCCTGGAGGGCGGCCGCAGCCGCCGGTGAAAAGGAAACCGGAGAAAGTCCCGGCGGGCAGGACAGGCATTTCTGGGTGCCGCTGTAAAGGACATCGATGCCCCAGTCATCCATGCGGATTTC
>JAABSS010000047.1 GCA_011390235.1 Desulfotignum sp. | reverse complement strand
CCTGCCAGGTATTTAAAAAGTCCTTACAAAAAATGAAATCCCCGGAAGACTGAACAGCCGATAAAACGATAGGATCACCCGACAAGATAGGTACCGGTGCCGGTGGCAATGCACACATCCTGAAGGTTGGACAAGGCCATTTTAGACACAACAATGCGGGAGCCGGCCCGGATAATCCGGCTTTTGCACACAAATTCATTCCCTTTGCCCGGCCGCAGGTAATCCACCCGCATGTCTATGGTGGCGGATGCGGTCACCCGCTTGTACAGCTTTTCAAGGGACTCTTTTTCATGGTATTTTACACAGGAGATAAGGGCGCTCAGCCCGCCGGTTAAATCAATCACCGCAGCCGTTACCCCGCCGTGGAGAATACCGGCGGCAGAGTTGCCGATCAGATCGGGTTTCATGGGAAAACTCACCTGTGCATCTCCTGTGTCATAATCCAGCACATCGATTGCAATGCCCAATACCTTGTTAAAGGGCAGAAATTCCAGATAATAGGACCTGATCTTTTCCAGCACAGCTTGTTTCATGGAGTTTCCTTATCTGAACGTTTTTTTTGCAGCACCCCCAGGGTATGGGTCATGGGAAGTTCTTTATAATTGCCTGTTTTCATGGCTGTTTCATAGACCTGCCTTGGGGCCTGACCGCCCCGGGCAGGGTCGAAAAAAATATCATGAATCACCAGAAACCCGTCATCCATAAGATGGGGGGACCAGGTTGTAAAATCGCTGTATGCTGCATCAAAGGAATGCCCGCCGTCAATGAACACCATGGACAAGGGGGTTTTCCACATTTTTCCGGCAACAGCGGAGGTGCAGACCAAGGGGATGACATGGTGGGTCACCCCTGTTTTTTCCAGGGTATCCCGGAAAAAAGGCAGGGTATTCACTCCGTTTGTACGGTCATCATACAGGTCTGGATCAAAATAGGCTTCCCCGGGCTGCTGCTCTTCAGATCCCTTATGGTGGTCAATGGAAAACAGCACCCCGTCTTGTTTTTTACACGCCCATCCCATGATGGCGGCAGACCGGCCGCAATAGGATCCGATCTCGAGAATCGGACCTCTGGCTGCCGCATCCAGAGCAAGGTCATAGAGTCTGAACGCTTCTGCATCTGCCATGAACCCTTTGATGGCATGCAGCAGGTCAAAATCCAAATCTTTAAAACCTGTCTTCGCCATAATTTTTCACCAGGATTTCTCTGGGTTTTGTACCGATCTGGGGCCCGATAATGCCTTCATGCTCCATGATTTCAATGAGCCGGGCCGCCCGGTTATACCCGATGCGCAGCCGGCGCTGCACATAGGAGATGGAAGCCTGGCCGGACTGGGTCACCACTGCCACCGCCTCATCATATTTTTCATCATATTCCGCATCATCAAATTCTTTGAATTCCTGGTCTTCCTCTCCTTTGGTAACGTTTTCATCATAGTCAGGCTGCCGCTGTTCCTTGAGAAACCCGGTTATTTTTGCAATTTCCTTTTCTGAAATATAGGCCCCCTGAATACGCATGAGCTTGCCGGTACCCGGCGGGCAGAAAAGCATGTCACCATTGCCCAAAAGGCTCTGTGCCCCGCCCTGGTCCATGATGATCCGGCCGTCGATCTTGGAAGACACCTGAAAGGAAATCCGGGTGGGAAAATTGGCCTTGATGGTACCGGTGAGCACGTCAGCAGACGGCCGCTGGGTGGCGATGATGATATGGATGCCGGCTGCCCTTGCCATCTGGGCCAGCCGGGTCAAGGCAAACTCCACATCCTTGGATGCCACCATCATCAAATCGGAAAGCTCATCAACGATCACCACGATATAGGGCAGGGTCTCCAGTAAAAAAGGGATGTCAGCGCTGTCATCGTCACTGTCGGCAACCGGACCGGCCTGCACGCCGCTGTTTTTTTCTTTTACCATGTCATTGTACTGGGCCAGGTTCCGCAGCCCGTTTTCCTCGAGCAGCGCATACCGCCGCTCCATTTCTTTTACCGCCCAGAAAAGGGCATTGGTGGCTTTTTTCATATCCGTTACCACCGGGGAAATAAGGTGGGGGATATCATTGTACACCGACAATTCAATGCGCTTGGGATCGATCATCACAAATTTGACATCATCCGGCGTGGCCTTGTACAAAAGGCTGATAATCATGGCGTTGAGTCCCACACTCTTGCCGGTACCGGTGGCGCCGGCAATGAGCAGATGGGGCATCTTGTCCATCATGGTGATCACCGGCCGGCCCATGAGATCTTTTCCCAGGCCCAGGGTGAGCACGGATTCGGATGCGATAAATTCTCTGGAGGCCACCATTTCCCGCAGGTTCACCATCTCCCGTTCATCATTGGGAATCTCGATGCCCACCACATCCCTGCCGGGAATCGGAGCCACAATGCGGATGCTCACCGCACTCAGGGCCAGGGCCAGATCATCGGAAAGACCGGTGATTTTTGATAATTTTATGCCCGGAGCCGGCCGGTATTCAAAAGTGGTGATCACCGGACCGGGCAGAATTTCCACCACATCTCCTTTGACATTGAAATCATTGAGCTTGGTTTCCAGTATCCGGGCTTTTTTCTGCAGCTTGTCTGTGTCGATCTCCCGCCTGATTTTGATTTTTTCATCCAGAAAGCGCAGAGGCGGCAGTTTGAATGCTTCTGTCTCCCGGATATCTTCCAGCACCTTATCTGAAGCATATTCTGTATCATCAATTTCCGGTGCCACAATGGTGGGGGCGGACAAATCTTTTTGGCCGGGGTTTTGGGCCTTTTTCCCGGCATCAGATACCTGTGGATCAGATACCTGTGGACCGAAAAAATCTGCTTCAGAAGCTTCCGGCCCATTGTTATGCCAGACAGCAGGCAGGTTGATGTCAGTCGTTTCCGGTGAGATGTCCAGGATGTCAGGGGTTTTTCGGGCAGTTTGCCGCCTGGTTTTCCACTGGTCGACCAGCTGTCTCAGATAATCCATACCTTCTTTGCATTCCAAGGTTATGGCAGTTTTGAGATCCAGGATCTTTTTTCGCACAAACACCACCAGGGTCACCATGGAAATGCCGGTGGTGAGGATAAAGCCGATGATGGAAAAAAACACCAAAATGATGATGCATCCGGCAATATTGGCATATGTGAGCAAAAATCTGGTAACCGCCGTACCCAGGAACCCGCCTGCCGGCACCAGGGTGGCGGAAAATGCATAGGCATCCTTGAAAAGATAAAACCCGGCCCCTGTGCACACCATGAGAATCATGCCCCCTGCAAAGGTCAGCCAGATGATTTTTGCAGATTTTTCCTTTACATACCACAGGGTGAAAAGCGCAAGAATCAACGGCACCCAGAAGGCACCGATCCCGAACAGAAAAATAAAAAATCCTGCCACATGGGCACCCAGCAGGCCGAAATGGTTGTGGATGGTATCGGGCACCGCGGAAACATCATGGCCCAGTGCCGGATCCTGTGCATGATAGGAAAAAAGGCTGACACCTGTCAGGATGATCAGAAAAACCAGCACCAGGGTGATCAGTTCTTTTTTCATACTTCAATAATAATGGGCACAATAAGCGGTCTGCGGTTGATGGTATAGGCAAAGTACTGCTTCAAAGCCTTTTTGAGACGGGTTCTGATCAGTTCCACCCGGGAGTCGAATCCCGCCTCGATCTCTTCTACTATTTCAAGAATCACGCACTGGGCATCATCCACCAGGTGGCCGGTGGCTGAATCAAACACAAACCCCTTGGAAATCAGTTCCGGGCCGTAGAGGACCACCCCGGTTTCCTCATCAATGATCATGGTCACCACTACAAGGCCGCCTTCGGAAAGCTCCCTGCGCTCCTTGAGAACACTTCTGCCCACATCTCCGATGCCCTTGCCGTCCACCAGCACACGGCCTGTCTTCACCCATCCATCGATGCGGCCCCCCGTGTCATCAAAGACGATCACCCTGCCGTCCTCGGCAACAAGCACATTTGCCCGGGGCAGTCCCATTTTTTCCGCCAGCCGGGCATGGACCACCAGATGTCTGTATTCCCCGTGAATGGGAATAAAATATCCGGGTTTGGTCAAGGTGAGCATGAGCTTGAGTTCCTCCTGGTGGGCGTGTCCTGAGGCATGGACCTCCGCCGCCTTGGAATAAATGACATCCGCCCCCCTGCGGTAGAGTTTGTTGATGATATTGGCAATGGCTTTTTCATTGCCCGGGATATTTTTGGAGGACAGGATCACACTGTCTCCTTTTTTGATCCTGATGTGCTTGTGCACCCCGGATGCCATGCGGACCAGAGCAGACATGGGCTCTCCCTGGCTGCCGGTGGTAATGATCAGCACTTTGGAGTCGGGCAGGTTGTGGATCTGCTTGATATCAACAATGGTGTCTGCCGGACAGGTGATATGTCCGAGCTTGTCTGCCACAGCAATGTTCTGCTCCATGGACCTGCCGTTGAAGACCACCTTTCGTCCGTTTTTGACGGCAATATCAATGACCTGCTGGATCCGGAATACATTGGAGGCAAACAGGGTCACGATCACCCGTCCCGGGGCGGCAAAAATAACTTTCCCCAGATTTTTTGCCACCTCCTGTTCAGACATGGTATAGCCTTCCACCTCCACATTGGTGGAATCGGAAAACAGGGCCAGCACCCCTTGCTCCCCGTATCTGGCAAAAGAAGACAGGTCTGTATTTTTCATGGGATCGGTATTGTGGCTGATGCGGAAATCCCCGGTATGAATCAGCACACCTTCAGGGGTCTGGATGGCCAGACCTACGCCGTCAATGGTGGAATGGCTCACCCGGATGAATTCAATGGCAAAAGGCTCCATGAACAGTGTCTCCCCCGGGCTGACCAGGTTGAGATCCACATGGGCATTCAGTTCAAATTCCACCAGTTTGTTTCTCACAATCCCCAGGGTAAAGGCGGTGCCGTAGACCGGTATCCGTATTTCCCGCAGCAGATAGGGCAGTGCCCCGATATGGTCTTCATGGGCATGGGTGATGATGATGCCGTGGATCTTGTGCCGGTTTTCCCGGATATAGTTCATGGCCGGGATAACGATATCCACTCCCAGCATATAGTCTTCCGGAAACATGAGCCCGGCATCGATGATGAACATGGCATCTTCGTATTCCACAACCATCATGTTCAGACCGATTTCTCCCAGGCCTCCCAGCGGTATTACTTTCAGCATTTTTTTTTCCAAAATACGCTCATATGCGGATGGCCAGCATTTCCAGAACAGCATCGGTCTGGTCCATCAACCAGCTGCGCTGCTTTTTTGTGGCATAGGCCATACACGCGCACCGTATATTTTTTTTTGTTCTGACCAGCAGTTCACAGGCCAGAGAAGTTTGTTCCAGTTTCAGGGCAAACACGTGGGGCGCACAGTCCCGGTGATCTGCCTGCAGGGGTGTCAGTAACGTCTTTTCCAGGGCCAGCCAGTAGATACCGACAATACCGGCAATTTCAGTGTGCCGGTCCAGGTATTCTTTGAGCAGAAGATAGTCTTCCGGCCGCAGTCCGTCTATAACATATTGTTTCATAACAGATCTAATTACCACAGATCCCCCGACCGTTGCAACGGGTTTGTCAAATGGTGCAGGACCACTGTGTCTTGTCAGGGGTGGTGCTGGTGCATGGGGCGGTCCTGCGGTCAGGAGGAAACCGCCCGCCTGTGAAGTGCCAGAAAATTGCCTGACATCACCAGAATAAGGCCGATAATGGCGGAGAGGCTCCAGACATAGCCTTCAAAAAAAGAAGATATGATCAAAGCCACCACCGGTACCACCATGATGCTGTAAGAGGCTTTGTCAGCACCTATGGAACTGATGAGGGTCAGATAGCTTGTAAAGGCGATGATGGAACCGAAAACCGCCAGGTACACCAGAGACGTTACATACGGCAGGGTCAGAGAAAAGGAAAATTCCTTGCCAAGCCCCAGAGCCAGAACCGCCAGTGCCAGAGCCCCGTACCCCATGCCGAATGCATTGGCCTGGAGCACCGGAATATTGTTTTTGGAATTTCTGGCAGAAGTGATATTGCCGAAAGATGCCAGCAGCACACTGGTAAAGCCAAAGGCTATACCCATAAGGCTTTTGTCCGTGAGATCAAAGGTTTCGATTTCATGCATGAAGATCAAACCGATCCCAAGGATGCCGGCAACTGCACCGAATATCATTTTTTTTTCC
>JAABSS010000046.1 GCA_011390235.1 Desulfotignum sp. | reverse complement strand
AACATTGCAGGATCATGCCTGGTTCGTGTGTTATGCCCCTGCGCAAAATCCTGTGATCGCCATTTCAGTGATCATAGAACATGGCGAGCACGGCTCCACTGCGGCTGCTCCGGTGGCCGGGGCCCTGGTGAAAAAATATCTGGGCCTTTCTGAATCGGAAAACAATACTGAACCTGCCCGGGAAGGATAATTAAACCCCATGTTTGACCGGCGGCTGATAGAAAATTTTGACTGGGGATTTCTGGTGCTGATCCTGCTTATCGGATCCTGTGGACTGGTGATTTTGTATTCTGCGGTCAGTGCCGGCTGGCAAGGTACCGGGCTGCATTATCTGTTTGAAAAACAGATGATCTGGATGGGAGCAGGCCTGGTGGTGATAACCGGTATTCTGGTTATCGATTTTCGGGAACTGGACAAATTACACCTGTTGATCTATGCCTTATGTGTAGGGTTGCTGGTGAGTATTTATTTTTTCGGCGAGTCCGGGGGTGGGTCCACGCGATGGCTGTCCCTGGGGGTTGTGAATATTCAGCCCTCTGAACTGATGAAAATTTCATTGATTATCAGCCTGGCTTCCCTTTATTCCACCACGGTTTCTCCGGAAGGGCTCAATTTCAAAAATCTGCTTAAACCTGCGGTTGTCTGTATAATTCCGGTTGCATTGATCATTAACCAGCCGGATCTGGGCACAGGGCTGCTGCTGCTGCTTATTGCAGGGTCTGTCACCTTGTTTGTGAAAGTTGAAAAAAAAGTAATTTTCACCCTGGGGGGCTTGCTGATTTGTATAGTGCCGCTGGCATGGATGATAGGCCTTAAAGAATATCAGAAGGCACGCATTCTGACCTTTCTTGATCCGGACCGGGATCCTTTGGGTACAGGTTACCATATCATTCAGTCCAAAATAGCCATCGGCTCAGGCATGATCACGGGCAAAGGATTTTTACAGGGCACCCAGAATGCCTTGTCATTTCTGCCGGAACAGCATACGGATTTTATTTTATCCGTGCTGGCCGAGGAATGGGGACTGGCGGGCTGCACCGTGCTGCTGGTTTTGTATTTTTTTCTGTTGCTGTGGGGTTTGAACATTGCCTACAATTGCCGGAACATGTTCGGATCGATTCTGGCCTTTGGTATTACTGCCATGATTTTTTGGCAGATTTTTATAAATATCGGCATGGTCATGGGACTGATGCCGGTGGTGGGCGTGCCCCTGCCGCTGGTGTCCTATGGGGGTTCTTCCGTGATCACCAATATGGTGGGATTCGGCATTTTACTCAATATCAGCATGCGCAATTTTTCCAAAGCATAGCATGCCCGGCTACCGGTTTTTCTAAAAAAAGCATGCCTGGCCCCACCCCTGTCAATATAGGAAATATTTTCTTATTCCATGTTGACAAATGAATACCTGGATGGTACTCAAGTCTCGATTTGACTGGAATTAGGACTGTTTTTGCACAAAAACAGTCAGTAAGATATAAGTGGTTGATTTTTTTTATAATTATTAACTGGCGGAGGGAATTTTATGATAACTGTGATTCCTGATATATCTTTGGTGTATCAGATGATCAATTTCCTGATTCTGCTTTTTGTACTCAATCTGGTGCTGTACAAACCCATCCGAAAAGTGCTTCTGGAAAGAAAAGCAAAGGTCCATGGCCTTGAAAACGGCGTTGAAAAAGCGTCTGCTGATCTTGCTTCCCAGGAGGAATCTTATAAGAACGGGTTACGCCAGGCCAGAGCCGAAGGCTTGAAAAAGAAAGAAGCTTTTGTGGAAGAGGCATCAAAACAGGAACGGGAAATTATCGAGCAGATCAACAAAAAGGCTCAGGCCAACCTGGCACAGATCAAGCAGCAGGTGGCAGATGAGACAGAGCAGGCCCGAAAAGCCCTGAAAAAAGAGGTGGATGCATTTGCCAAGGCCATTGGTGAAAAAATTCTGGGGAGGGCCGTCTAATGAAAAAAAACACTGTGGAAAAAAAGTATTTTAAGGTTTCAGCAATGGCTGTCATGCTGGTGCTCACCAGCGCAGCCATGGTATGGGCAGCCGCACCCGGAGGAGAAGTGCACAACAACTGGCTGGCCGTTGATACCTGGAAAACATTGAATTTTGCCGTTCTTGCTGTTGTTTTGTTTCTTCTGGGCAGAAAACCGGCCAAAAATTTTTTTTCATCCCGTAGAAAACAGATTTCAGATGAAATAAAAGACCTGGAACAAAAAAAAGCAGATGCTGAAAAGCAGCTGGCTGAATACCAGGCCAGGTGTAAAAATCTGGATCAGGAATCAAAACAGATTCTTGCGGACTACATCAAACAGGGTGAAAAAGCAAAAGAGCGCATTATAGACCAGGCCGAAGACCAGGCAGCAAAACTCGAAGATATGGCAAAACGCAATATTGAACAGGAATTCAAAGCAGCCAGACTGCAACTTCAGCAGGAAATTGCCGGGCTTGCAATTGAACAGGCGGAAGCAGTCATTCGAGAATCCATTTCATCTGATGATCAGGATAAACTTGTTGACGACTATTTGAAAAAGGTGGTGGCATAATGAAAAATCTCGCAGTTTCAAGGCGTTATGCCAAAGCATTGATTCTTATTGGCCAGGAAGACGACCAGGCAGAGCTTTACAATGAGGAGCTGGCCGCCATGGTGGACCTTTTTGATACCCAGGAAGGTTTTGAAGAGGCATTGACCAATCCTTTGTACAATAAAAATGATCGCAAAAAGGTATTGGAAGCCGTAGTGAATGCCACAGATCTGTCTGTTGTGATGAAATCTTTTCTGATGCTGCTGTTTGACAAGGGAAGAATTAAATTCCTGCGGGATATCGCAGCGTATTACAAGGATCTGGCTGATGAACTCAAGGGCATTGTCAAGGCCAGCATCACATCTGCAACACAATTATCTTCTGAGGCGGTGGAAAAAATCCGGGACGCCTTGTCCAGAAAAGTTGGTAAAACTATTGTTCTGAAGGTTGAACAGGATCCAAGTCTCATCGGCGGTGTCGTCACAAAAATCGGTGATCTTGTTCTGGATGGCAGCGTGAGAACTCAGCTGATCAATATGAGGGAAACTTTAAAAAAAGGTGAGAGTGTCTAATGGAAATTAAAGCAGAAGAAATCAGCCAGATAATAAAAGATCAGATCAAAGGGTTTGATGCCGAGGTTGATCTGAATGAGACCGGTGTTGTTCTGTCTGCGGGTGATGGTATTGCCCGTGTATATGGTTTGGAAAAAGTAAAAGCAATGGAGCTTGTGGAATTTCCCGGCGGGATTCTGGGCCTTGCATTGAACCTGGAAGCCGACAATGTCGGTGTTGCCGTCTTAGGTGATGACAAGCTCATCAAGGAAGGGGATGTGGTCAAAAGAACCGAACGTATTGCATCCGTACCCGTGGGCGAAGCCCTGCTGGGACGCGTGGTGGGTACCACAGGAGATCCCATTGACGGCAAAGGTCCCATCAATTCCGATATCATGATGAATATGGAACTGGTGGCCCCGGGTGTTATCGCCAGAAAATCCGTTCATGAACCCTGCTACACCGGTGCCAAGGCCATTGACGGCATGACGCCCGTTGGCCGGGGACAAAGAGAGCTGATCATCGGCGACCGGCAGATCGGTAAAACCGCCGTAGCAGTGGATGCCATCATTGCCCAGAAAAATACGGATATGAAATGTATCTATGTTGCCTGCGGCCAGAAAAAATCCACTGTTGCCCAGGTGGTTGCCGCCCTGGAAGAACATGGTGCCATGGAATACACCACGGTGGTTGTGGCATCTGCTTCCGAGTCGGCTGCCATGCAGTATCTGGCACCCTATGCCGGCTGCGCCATGGGAGAATATTTCAGGGACAAAGGCGAGCATTCCCTTATTATTTATGATGATCTCTCCAAACAGGCGGTTGCCTACCGCCAGGTATCTTTGCTTTTGAGACGGCCGCCGGCACGTGAAGCCTATCCCGGTGATATCTTCTACAACCATTCCCGGCTTTTGGAACGTTCTGCCAAGTTGAGCGATGAAAAAGGTGCCGGTTCTCTGACTGCACTGCCTATTATTGAAACCCAGGAAGGGGATGTGTCTGCATTTATTCCCACCAATGTTATCTCCATTACCGATGGCCAGATCTTTCTGGACAAGGACCTTTTCTTTGCCGGTATACGGCCGGCCATCGATGTGGGGCTTTCCGTGTCCCGGGTAGGGGGTGCGGCCCAGGTAAAGGCCATGAAACAGGTGGCAGGTACCCTGCGACTGGACCTGGCCCAGTACCGTGAGCTGGAAGCGTTTGCCGCGTTTGGATCCGATCTTGATGCAGCCACCCAGAAACAGCTGACCCGTGGTGAACGCCTGGTGGAACTGCTCAAGCAGCCCCAGTACCAGCCCCTTCCCATGGAAAAAATGGTAACCGCACTGTATGCCGGTACCAAAGGATATATTGACAAATACCCCAAAGAAGCGGTTGCCAAATATGAAGAAGGACTGTATCCCTTTATTGAAAACCGGTTTCCTGAAATCTACCAGGGCCTGATAGAGAAAAAAGAAATTACCCAGGATATCGAATCCAAGCTCAAACAGGCTTTGGAAGCCTATGATGAAGAATTTAAGGATACCCTCTAAACATACCGGGGTATGTATGCTTACACTTGAAAAATTTTTCACCAACACCAGGCTTGAAAGGTAGATATAATGGCAACATTAAAAGAAGTTAAATCAAAGATCGGCAGTGTCAAAAAGACAAAGCAGATTACCTCTGCCATGAAAATGGTTGCCACTTCCCGGTTGCGCGGTTGTCAGAACAACATGGAGCAATTTAAACCCTATGCTTCCAAATTTGCCGAAGTTCTGAGCAGTATTGCCGGCAAATCCAGCTCCGACGCAAGTCCTCTGCTGGTTCCCCGCGAAGAAGTCAAAAAAGTGGTACTTGTCCTGTGTACATCCGACAGAGGACTGTGTGGCGGATTCAACATCAATCTGATTGATAAAACCAGAAAATTAATCCAATCCGAGCTGCAGGGAAAGGAGATATCTTTCTTTTGCTACGGGAAAAAAGGCAGAGACTGGGTCAGAAAATCTCCCCATACCCTTGACGCAGAATTTTTGGATGTGGTGGGAGGCAAGATCGGATTTTCCCATGCTTCTACGCCGGGACAGCAGCTGATAGACAGTTTCCTGGAAGAAGCTGTTGATGAAGTATATCTGATTTATTCCGAGTTTCAGACCATGGCAAGACAGGAACCTAAGATAAAACAGATTCTGCCCATCCCGTCTCTTGTAGATGTGGTGGAGGAAAAGCCTGCTGAAGCAGATGAGGGCTTTCTTCCGGAACATATCTGTGAACCATCGTCTGACGTACTTTTGGGAGAAATGCTGCCCAAAAATGTGTTTATTCAGATATATGATGCACTGCTCCAGACCTCCACCAGCGAACATGCCGCCCGTATGCGGGCCATGGAAAATGCCACCAAAGCCTGTGAAGACATGGTGTCAGAACTCCAGGGGATTTATAACAAGACCCGGCAGGCCGGCATTACAGCCGACCTCATGGATATTGTCGGTGGTGCTGAAGCACTTAAAGGATAATGCGGCACACAATAGCAAAAAAATATGCAAAAATATGTAAACAGCTTTATTAGGAGAAAAAAATGGCTGAAAATATAGGTAAAATAGCACAGGTTATTGGTGCGGTTGTTGATGTTGAATTTTCACCCGGCAATCTTCCGTCGGTTCTCACCGCCCTGACCGTAACCAATTCCACCATCGGGGATGAAGAAGACAACCTGGTCATTGAAGTAGCCCAGCATCTGGGTGACAATATGGTCAGGTGCATCGGCATGGATGTGACTGACGGGCTTCAGCGGGGCATGCCGGTAAAAGACACCGGTTCTCCCATACTGATGCCGGTGGGTGAAGCGTCTCTGGGTCGGGTACTCAACGTTGTGGGAAAACCTGTGGATGGTCTGGGAGATATTTCCAGGGAAAACACATTGCCCATTCACAGACATGCCCCCACATTCATTGAACAGGATACCACGGTGCGGGTGCTGGAAACCGGTGTCAAGGTTATCGATCTGCTGGTTCCCTTTCCCAGGGGCGGCAAGATGGGCATGTTCGGCGGTGCAGGTGTCGGCAAAACCGTTATCATGATGGAAATGGTGAACAACATTGCCATGCAGCAT
>JAABSS010000045.1 GCA_011390235.1 Desulfotignum sp. | reverse complement strand
AATAAGGGGGATGACAAATTTTCTGGAAATCCCTGTCATATCCTTGAATTCCGGGGTGGTGATTTTTTCGTTTTTTTTGAGAAAATCCTTCAGGTCTTTTTCCAGCCCGGCAATGGCTGCTGCATCAAAAAACAGGTCATCCTTTGTCTTGACGATCTGTTTTTCATCAATGAGCATCTGCAGCACATCTTTTGCCGTATTTTTGTTCAGGTCCAGATCCTGGCACACTGTCCGAAAAAAAGGCGGAGTCAGGCCTGCGGTCCGGTAAATCTGAATGATTTTTTGCTTTACTTCATGCTGGTCCACCTGCAAAGCTACTTCAAATCCTGCCAGTTTCACCAGGTTTTTGTCCAGTACCACAGTGTTTTCCTTGTCAAGCCGGGAAAACAGGATATTGAAGAATTTGGGATCTTTGATGTACTTGAACTTGGATTTAAGTTCCTGGGTGGGCATGCCCTCTTTTAAAGGATTGGCTTCATGGTACTGCTGGATTTTTTCTAAGACCTTTGTTTTGAAATCAGTGAAAAATGCACCGCTGACATAGATTTGTCTTTCCTTGTCCGTCTGGATGATCTCCTGCCGGGCCAGCATCTTCTGCAGGGCTGCCGCCAGTTTTTTATCAGTGATATTCGTCATGATCCGCAGATCATTGAAACTGAGCCCTTTAAAGCCTTTCAAAGACAGGAAAAATAAAATGGTCTGTTCCATATCTTCTGCTGCCAGGGCGTTCAGGCCCTGAATCACAGGCACATCCAGGTGTTTGTGCTTCTGGGACACCGGATTGAGAATGGCCCCGCCCCCGATGGTTCTCACCGGGGAATAGCTTCTGACAACGTACCGGTCATCTTTTATACAGCATACCGGTGATTCCAGGCGGAACTGGACCAGGGCATCATCGCCGGGCAGCAGTTCTTCTCTGTCCAGAAGGACCATATATCCCAGAATCTCACTGGTGCCGGAATGGAATCGTACCCGGGTGCGTGCTTTGGCCGGCCGCGTATTGGATTTTAAAAAATGGAATCCAGCATCCACCATATAACTTTCAATGAGGGTGCCGGGAGTGGAAAGAATGTCCCCCCGGTTTACAGATTCCTTGTCCAAGCCCTGGAAATTGATGGCGGTGCGGGTACCGGCTCCGGCTTCTTCCACACTGCTGGAATGCACCTGGATGCCCCGCACTTTGGAAACAATTTTTTTGGGATAGACCATGATATCTTCTCCCACCCGGATACTGCCTGAGGCCAGGGTACCGGTTATCACCGTGCCGAATCCTTTCATGCTGAACACCCGGTCCACAGGCAGCCGGAATATGGAGGAAAATTTTCGTTCCGGCAGGGTGCTGCAGATCTCCTCAAGGGCTGCTACAAATTGTTCCAGACCCTGCCCTGTGACCGAAGATACGGGGATGACAGGCTTGTCTTCCAGAAATGTGCCCTGAACAAAATCATGGATATCTTCCATGGCCAGTTCCAGCAGGTCCTCATCCACCATATCGGTCTTGGTCAGGGCGATCAGGCCGTGTTCAATGCCCATGAGGTTGCAGATTTCCATGTGTTCCCGGGTCTGGGGCATGACCCCTTCGTCCGCTGCAATGACCATGGTGACCACATCGATGCCTGAGGACCCTGCCACCATGTTTTTTACAAATTTTTCATGGCCCGGCATATCCACAATGCCGATATGGGTGCCCCCGGGTAAATCCAGAAAGGCAAATCCCAGCTCAATGGTGATGCCCCTTTGTTTTTCTTCCTTGAGACGGTCGGTTTCAATGCCGGTTAATGCCTTTACCAGGCTGGTTTTTCCATGGTCGATATGGCCGGCTGTGCCGAGAATGATATTATCCAATGGGTCTATCCCTTTTTCCGGGGGTTGGGTTTTTTAAAATACTGCAGAGCATAGGCCAGGGCCACCAGAACCAGGCCGGTGATTATACCGTTAACCATCCCCCATTCCGGTTTGAATACCCGGACCAGAAGGACCCCAAATACCAGTCCCAGGATGAGCCGGATAACAAATATGAGCAGTGCATCCATGAAGTGTTCCTTTCATTGGCTGGAAATATTTTTTTGTACCAGGAATAATAGTCAAACAACCGGGTGAGGTCAATGTTTAATATCATACCCCTGTTTGTGGCAGATTGTGAAAAAACTATTGAAAAATGCAGGCGGTTCTGATAATGTAGGAGAGTTTTTTGCGGTGGGTGTAGCTCAGTTGGTGGAGCACCAGGTTGTGGCCCTGGTGGTCGCGGGTTCAAGTCCCGTCACTCACCCCATTTTTTCTTTAGAACCGCCCTTTTTTGGCAAAGCCGGTTTTGACTGCTTGTGTCATTTCCGTGCGTTCTTCTTCGATTTTTTCTCCGGGCCAGTATCTTTTCGGATATATGTCTTTAATCGTGCCATCCTGAATTTTCGATTGATACGTTCCGGAAGATGACACAAACGAGGTATGCCAGTGGGGCATTCCTGTCAAATTACTTGAGCCCGATCAACATCTTGGAAACCTCATTGATTTCGAAGGTTAGCTCCCTATGTGACGGTGCTTTTTTTATAGCAGGGGCATGGCCGGCATGGCTGCAAGAATCCGCTGCTGTCTTTTTTTCAGGTACTCGCTGGGATCAGTGGGCGACCATTTGTGGGGACTGGGCAGGATCGCAGCCATCAGGGCTGCCTGCTCTCTGGTCAGATTGGCGGCATCTTTTGCAAAATAGGCGCGTGCCCCTGCCTGGGAACCCACAATCCCGGTGCCCCAGTCCACGGTGTTCAAATAGATTTCCAGGATACGCGCTTTGTCCCATACCAGTTCAATGAGTACCGTGTACCAGGCTTCTGCCAGCTTTCGCAAAGGATTCCGGGTGGCCGGCAAAAATACGGATCTGGCAGCCTGCATGGTGATGGTGCTGGCACCTCTGAAGGATTTTCCCTCCAGGACATTTTTAAAAACAATTTTTATCTCTGCAAAATCAAAGCCATGGTGGGTCAGAAACCGCTGGTCTTCAGCGGCAATCACGGCCTGTTTTAAATGGGGAGAAATCTTGGAAAGGTTCTGCCATCCGTAGGAAGGCACAACATAAGGGGCATCAAACAATTCATGGCGCAGCCGCTCCCAGACCATATTGACGGTGAACGGCGGATCAATGTATTTCAATACCACAACCTGGAACAAAGACAGGCAGACCAGAAGCAGAAAAAGCTTTAAAAGGCTTTTGAGAATCCATCTGGAAAATGAACGGGGCTGTTTTTTTTTCATGACAATGTCTTTCATTTTTCCAGAATCCTATCGGCAATACAGCAGGTTGTCAATCCTGCACTGGTTTGTTGATTTTCTATTCATAAAGGATGCTTTATCTCTTTTAACCCGATTGTATATATGTTAATTATAAAAGTTTTGAATGCATTGCCATATATTGTGAGAGTCGCCGTCGCCGCATAGATTGTTTTGGGCGGGCGGTAAGGGGATAACAGGCAGGGATGCCTGCTGACAAAAGAGGAACCAATGGAAGAGATCATCAGTAAAAGCCATTTTATAGAATCCATCATCAGAACGGATGTGGAAAACCACAAAAACGACGGCAGGGTGGCCACCCGGTTCCCTCCGGAACCCAACGGATACCTGCACATCGGCCATGCCAAATCCATCTGCCTGAATTTCAATATGGCCAAAAAATTCAACGGCCACTGCAACCTGCGGTTTGATGATTCCAATCCGGCAAAGGAAAAACAGATCTATATCGATTCCATTGAATCCACGGTGCACTGGCTGGGATTTGATTATGGCAGTGCGTTGTTTGCCTCGGATTATTTTGACCGGCTCTACGGATTTGCCGAAGAACTCATAGAAAAAGGTCTGGCCTATGTGTGCAGCCTGCCCGGCGAAGAGATCAAAGCCTTTCGGGGCACATTGACCGAACCGGGCACAAACAGCCCGTTCAGGGACCGGTCCTTGGCTGAAAACCTGGACCTGTTTGCGCGCATGAAAAACGGGGAGTTTGAAGAAGGATCCCATACCCTGCGGGCCAAAATCGACATGGCCTCTCCAAACATCAACCTGCGTGATCCAGTGATATACCGCATCAAAAAAGCCCCCCATCCCAGAACCGGGGACAAATGGTGCATTTATCCCATGTATGATTTCACCCACTGCATATCCGATGCCCTGGAAGGCATCACCCATTCCTTGTGCAGCCTGGAATTTGAAGACCATAGGCCCCTGTATGACTGGTTTCTGGACAATCTGTCCGTGCCCTGCCATCCCCGGCAGATCGAATTTGCCCGCATGAATATCAATTACACGGTATTGTCCAAGCGCAAGCTTCAGCTGCTGGTGGACCAGGGCCATGTGTCGGGCTGGGATGATCCCCGGCTGCCGACCCTGGAAGGCATGCGCCGGCGGGGCTACACCCCGGCTTCCATCAGAAACTTTTGTGACACCATCGGGGTGTCCAAAAAAGAAAGCCGCATCGACGTGGGCCTGCTGGAATCCTGCCTCAGGGATGACCTCAATGAAAAAGCCCCCCGGGTAATGGGGGTGCTGAAGCCTTTAAAAGTGGTCATTGAAAATTATCCGGAAGACAAGACCGAGACCCTGGAAGCCATGGTACATCCCCAGAAACCGGAGATGGGTATCCGGAACATCAGTTTTTCAAAGGAGATCTATGTGGAGCAGGACGATTTCATGGAAGATCCCCCCAAAAAATTCTTCCGCTTAGGGCCGGGACGGGAAGTGCGGCTGCGCAATGCCTATTTTGTGACCTGCAAAGAAGTGGTCAAGGACGATCAGGGCCGGGTCACTGCGCTGATCTGTACTTATGATCCCAAAACAAGAGGTGGCAATGCACCGGACGGCAGAAAGGTGAAAGGCACCATCCACTGGGTCAATGCAAAAGACTGCCTGTCCGCCCGGGTCCGCCTGTATGACCGGTTGTTCAAAGATGAAGACCCTGAAAAAGGGGGACAGGAATTTACACAGAATCTGAATCCGGAATCGCTGGAAACCCTGGATGACTGCAAACTGGAAAAAGGCCTGGAAAATGCCGCTTTTGAACAGGTGTTTCAGTTTGAACGGCTGGGGTATTTCTG
Source organism: Desulfotignum sp. (assembly GCA_011390235.1). Next base: position 1,107 of record JAABSS010000045.1, on the reverse strand, counting down.
TCTGGATGCACAGGACAGCACCCCGGGCGCACCGGTTTTCAACCGCACCGTGACCCTGCGGGATGCCTGGGCCAGATTCACCAGAAACCAGCAGGAGAACAAACCCAAAAAAACATCGTAATTTTGTTTGGAGACACACCATGATCGACAGGATGCAGCGGCTTTCCTTCCAGGATCTGACACTGATTCACGAGGCATCCGTAAAAATCTTAAAACAGACCGGCATTGATTTCAATAATGAGCGCATTGCCGGCCTGTTCAACGCCAACGGGTTTGCCACCCATGGCACCCGGGTATATTTTTCAGCAACCGATATTTATAAAGCCCTTTCCACTACAGTGCCGATCTTCACATTGCATGCCAGAAACCCGGCCCGCAATGTGAAGATCGGCCAGGAAAATTTTGCGTTCAGCCCCACGGGCGGGGCCACCAACATTGCCGGAACAGACGGTACCCAGCGCCAGGCTACCTTTGAAGATTTCAAGGCCTGCTGCAAACTGGTGCAGACATCAGATCAGCTGGATATCGGGGGGTATCTCATGGTGCAGCCCACGGACCAGCCCTGGGACACCGCCAACCTGGACATGATGCTGGCCTATATGACCATGTGCGACAAACCCGTTTTCGGGGCATCCGGCAGCGGCAAAGAAGCGGCAGACAGCCTGGAGATGGCCGGCATCATTTTCGGCGGCCGGGAAAAAATGCTGGAAAAACCCGTGGTGCTGGCAGTGGCCAATACCATGTCGCCGCTGCGGTTTTCCAAAGAAGAAGGAGACGTGATCCTCCAGATGGCCGGCTGGCGACAACCTGTGGTGATCTCCAACATGATTTTGGCCGGGGTGACAGGCCCGGTTTCCCTGCCGGAACTGCTGGCCCTGGAAAACGCGGAAATCCTGGCCGGCGTGGTGCTGACCCAGCTGGTCAGTCCGGGCACACCGGTTTTATACGGGTCTTCTTCCGCCCCCATTGACATGCGCACCATGGTGTCGGCAGTGGGCACGGCTGAAGCCCTCAAGATCGCCAGTGCCACCGCCCAGATGGCCGGATTCTACAACCTGCCCTGCAGGGCCGGAGGCGGGCTCACCGATGCCCATCTGCCCGATGCCC
>JAABSS010000044.1 GCA_011390235.1 Desulfotignum sp. | reverse complement strand
AATGGAATCCATCGGCAGGCTGGCCGGTGGTGTTGCCCATGATTTCAATAATATGCTCAATGTGATTCTGGGACATACGGACCTGGCCCTGGACAAAGTGGACATTACAGCACCGTTGTATAACAACCTGCAACAGATCCGCAAGGCTGCCAGCCACTCTGCTGATATTACAAAGCAGCTGCTGGGGTTTGCCAGAAAACAGACCATTTCTCCCAGAGCCCTTGATCTGAACCAAACCATCGAAGCCACCCTCAAGATGCTGCGTCGCCTCATCGGTGAGAATATCGACCTGCTGTGGCAGCCTGCCGGCAACCTCTGGCCTGTGAAGATTGATCCATCCCAGGTTGACCAGATTCTGGCCAACCTGTGTGTAAATGCCGGCGATGCCATAACAGAGAGGGGAAAGATCACCATTGAAACCGGTATGAAAACTTTTGACAAAGATTATTGTACTGATCATGCAGGGTTTGTGCCTGGTGACTTTGTCCTGCTGGCGGTCAGTGACAATGGGTGCGGCATGGACCAGGTCACCCTGGCCAATTTGTTTGAACCTTTCTACACTACCAAAGGCGTGGGAAAAGGCACCGGCCTGGGACTGTCTACGGTTTATGGCATTGTCAAACAGAACAACGGGTTTATCAATGTATATACCGAGCCGGGAAAAGGTACGGCCTTCCATATTTATCTACCCCGTCATGGCGGGAAAACCGGTGAAGTAGCGGAAAAAACTTCTGCACACATGCCAACCGGCAAAGGCGAGACCATCCTGATTGTGGAAGATGAAGATGCCATACTGGAACTGCTGCAGGCAATGCTGCTGCAGCTGGGCTACACAGTCCTTGCTGAATCTTCCCCCAGCCGTGCCCTGGATCTGGCCAGGTCCCATGAGGGACGGATTCACCTGCTGATCACTGATGTGGTTATGCCGGAAATGAACGGCCGGGAACTGGCCGGACAGCTCACAGCCCTTTATCCCAAAATCAGACTTTTATTCATGTCCGGCTATACAGCCAATGTGATCGCCCACCAGGGTGTGCTGGACAAAGGGGTGGCGTTTATTCAGAAGCCTTTTTCCATGCAGGATATCGCTGTCAAAGTGCATGCATCAATAAAGCAGACATAAAACCATCGGCATAAAATGCCGGCACCAACCAGGGCTCCTTTATTGTAGCATCATTCTGAGGCGGGGCCATCAAGGGACAGGTCATAAACACAGTGCTGGTTGCGCCCGTTGGCCTTGGAACGGTACAAGGCTTTATCTGACATGGTGATTATTATGTCACTGGAGGATCCTTGTTCCGGAATACATGTGCCGATACCCAGGCTTACACTCACGCATTTGCTGACACTTGAGGTTTTGTGTTCAATGTGCAGGCTCTGTATGGCTGTTCTGATTCTTTCCGCAATCAGTTCAGCACCCTGAATGCCGGTATTGGGAAGAATTGCGGAAAATTCTTCTCCACCATATCGTGTGACCACATCACTTGAACGGCATACACTTTTATCAATTGCGGCAGCGACTTTTTTCAGGCAGTCATCTCCTGCCTGGTGGCCATATGTATCATTGAAATTTTTAAAAAAATCAATATCGCAGAGTATGAGTGATAAAGGTTTTTTTTCACGGATATGCCTGTTCCATTCATTTTCCAGGCATTCATCAAATTTGCGGCGATTGGGTATTTGTGTCAGGCCGTCCATCACAGATAATGCTGTCAGTTTTTCATTGGCTTTTTTAAAATTCTGTTCCGCTTTCACCGTATCCCGGATATCAACAGCATACCCGTTAAACCCGTTTGTCCTGCCTGATGCCGTATAGCTGATTTTTGCAAAACACAATGCCCACATATAGGAAGGTGTGCCTTTGCGTTTCAATCGACATCTGAATTTTGCCACTTTTTCTGTTTCAAGAAGACTGGTCATAAATTCTTCAGCCCTGTGGGGGTCAAAAAATACCTGGGTGGCAAAATCCGTGATCTGATTGGCTATCATATCGGTTGATTCATATCCGAGCATCCAGGCAAATTCCGAATTTGCCTCAGTGATGCTGCCGTCGAGGCTGACATGGAAAATACCGATGGGGGCATACCGGTAAATTTCTTCAAGATGCGCTACCTGTTGTTTTAAATTGTTTTTGTACGGCATCTGCCCGGAGATATCTTTGGCCAGAATGGCATGTCCGCATGTTTTATTCTGCTGGTTGATAATAGGAGAATAAAAGATTTCACAGGTAAAGGCTTTCGGATTTTTGGTGATATTGCAGTCAGATATTACAACTGCCTGCCTGGCGCAGGTGATTTCTTCTTTATTGATGGGAATGCACGTATCCACCCGGCAGCCGATTATATCATCTTCTGAGTACCCGAATATTTGGGCTGCCCCGGTATTCCAGGAAGTGACCTGAAAATCCAGATTCATTTCCATATAACCAAGCCGGGCCTGGCCAATGAGGTTTCCCAGCGCAAGAATTCTATCAAACAGTTTAATATCCATACCCGCCAGCATTGTTTAAATTTATTTTGGACCGATCCTATGAAATTTTTTTTACACCCTTTTGTCAGTTTTTTCAGGGTCTTCGAGGTCTTCGATCCGGCATTCATCTGGATTGTCAAAACACTTTTCCACCTGGCTGCGTAATACCGAACGGGTGTCCGCATACCTGACCACAAGCCAGTATCCGATACTCATGGAAAATACCAGGGCCGCTGTGGCAAAGATATAATCCGGAGTAATAATTTCAAAATCAAGGATAATGACTTTCCGGGCAATGGCCATCAGGGCTGTGGCCATGACAATTTTTACATGGATAATATCATCCCTGAGATAAATGGTGATATTGATAAATATTTCAATGGCAATCAGCACCGCCATAAATGTACCAAAAGTGGCCAGAATATCATTGATGGTCATGAGCATGAAAGGGGGGGTGCGCAGTTTCTGATAAATTTCCCAGGCCACATCCACCACTCCCAGGAGTATTACCAGGGTCATGAGAACTGCCAGACAGCGGACACTGAAGCGGATCAAAATCCGCAGTTTCTGAAGTAAAGGCTCGTGGGGGGTGAACATATCATCCATAATCCGACATCCTTGTTCTGTGGTTAAGCCATAAAGTAAACATCAATGGGGCATAATGCAATTGGAACCGTCACTTTTTCAGCAGGGGCTGTAACCATCGGACAATCAAAAGGCGGCAACCTTGTTTCTTCCTGTTTCTTTTGCCTTGTAAAGGGCTTTGTCTGCCTGTGCAATAAGGGCATCCCGGTTCTTGATTTTTTTTGTGTATTCACTGACACCGGCACTTACAGTAAGAAAAAGACCCGGGAATCTGTTGGCCAGAAGTCTGCCAAGCTGCTGGATCTCCAAACGGATCCTTTCAGCATATACAAGGGCTTCGGACAGGTCGGTATTGTTCAGCACCACAATAAATTCTTCACCGCCATACCGCCCGACATGGTCAAATGGCCTGGACAGTTTTTTCAAGGTTGTGGCAATCAGTTTCAAAACATTGTCTCCGGTCTGGTGCCCGAATTTATCATTGAATTTTTTAAAATAATCCACATCAACCATCACAAGGGAGAGTGTATTTTTTCCCTCCACAGCTTTTCGGAATGAACCGGCCAGCAGTTCATCAATGGCCAGGCGGTTCAAAAGGCCTGTCAGCGCGTCTTTATAAGAAGCTGCTTTTGCTTCTTTATAAGCACCTGCATTTTCCATGGCCATGCCAAGTTCAGCTGCCACGATGGCAATGGCAGATAATGTATCCGGCAGGATGGGGTTTTGGGAAACAATATTGTCCATGCCAAGGATGCCGATGACCTTGTTATCGCTGCAGAATGGTACGATGACCATTGCTTTTATTTTGAAAACAGCCAAAGCCTGTTTTTCCCCCGATGTCCGGCCGAAAATTATTACAGGCTTTTTGTCTCTCAGGCAGTTGATAAATCCGCCGGCGTTTTTATTCATGGGAATTTCAATTGATTTCAGATCCCTGCAGGTCTCGAAAGTATCGAAGCATTCGATTACTTTAAGGCTTCTCAAGGCTTTTACCACTTTCATGATATACACCCTGTCGCAGGGGAAATCCTCATAAACCGCTTGCAAGGTTGTGCTGATAATGGCTTTCGGGTCAAGGCTGCGATGGGGGGTAATGATGCTGCGCGCTATTTTTGAGACATCAACCGCCGCTGCCTGCCGGTCATCCCTGTAATGATACATGGTGTTGATACTGCTCAAATTCAGATTGGCCTTGAACAGGTTTTCCCGGAACTGACCGGCGGAAGGAAAAACAAAATTATAAAATTGTGATGTGCTTTCCATTTCCCTGTCCATGCAGGAGATGACCCCGGTAAAATCAATATTATCCAGGTTGATATTGTTTCCAACTTCAGGTTGCAGAATCGGGGGACGGATGATATCAACAGATCCCATTCCCTGTGTCCATGCCAGAAAGTTGGCAAGAGAAACAATGGCTATAAGCCGGGCTTGGTTTTGAGAAAAATCCAGATGGTCATACCGCTGGTGGTGAAATTTCAATACCAGAGAAAGCGGATCCGGCAGTTTCCACAAGGCGCAGTAATAGGCACCCACATCATCATGACCCATACCCATGATATCTCTTTCTTCGGTGATCATCGTGCCGGTGTATTTTGCCACATTGGCGATAAAATCATCATAGTCAACACAGCCGTACAGGTCAAAAATAATCTTTCCCAGGTCATGCAGAAGGCCGCATATATAGGCTTCTTCAGGCGCTGGATAACCGGTTTCCTGTGCAATGGCCTTGCTGAGAACCGCTACACAGAGGCAGTGGCGCCAGAAAAAAACTCTGTCAAAATGGCGTTTTGCTCCGGGCTTGATCATTTTTTCAAAAACCGCGACCCCCAGGGCAATTTTTTTAACCTCATCAACACCAAGGTGAATGACAGCTTCTGAAACAACAGTGATTTTCCGCCTCAGGCTGTACATAGCCGAGTTGACAATCCCCAGTACCTTGGCGGAAATACCGGGATCTGTTTTCACAAGCTTGCAAAGATCTTCAATAGAAGCATCCTCGTCAATGGACAATGCCAGCAGTTTGGTCATCACCGGCGAAAAACTTGGAATTGCTTCGGCTTCAACACGCAGAACCTGCTTGATATCAGATTTCAAAGGAAATATGAATTTTTCTTCGATGGTCATAAACAAAATCAGCGGGAAAACCGGATGGTCATGGCCGTGACAACCCCCCAGACCCAGTTGTATAAAACCACCAGAAGAGGTGTCCACATGCCCAGATCCATGCCGGCAAAACCTTTGCCTGCCACATGGGGAAAAATGTAAAAAAGCTGAACTGCTGCGGGAAAAAGTCCCAGCAGGCTGCCTTTAAGCAGGAACCGGGATTTTAAAAAAGGCAGTATAAACAGCAGTCCCCAGATACCGCCCCATACAATTCTCGGGTACAGCCATGCCGGTGTCAATGCCGGTGCAATGGATACGCCAAGCAGCCGGGCAATGCCCTGTTCTCCAAACTGCCAGACCACAAGGCTGTTGGCAAGGGCTCCCAGGCATCCGGCTGAAAAGCAGATCAGCAGGTTTTTCATAAAGGCTCATTCCTTGGGTTTTTGATGTATGTAAATAATTCATGATACGGCAAAAACCGCGAAAATGCAAAAAATATCAGCCTACAGCAGGGTCAGTGCCACAAGAGATCCCGGCACCATGGCTGCCAGCATCAGCAGGGGCAGTTTGAAATTGTCTTTGAACCCGGCAATGAAGGCAAATATCATCCCCTTGACAAGGGTATTGGTTATACAGGCCAGAATAATACCCATAACCGCCACCTCAGAGGCCAGATCCTGTTTGGCGGATTTGGACAGGGAAAGGACAATGGCATCCACATCCATCAGGCCGGACACCACTGACAGCGCATATATCCCGTAATTTCCAAACCATTCTTTCATGGCTTCAGACAGAAAAAGCACAGCAGCCAGTAAAATTCCGAACTTCAGGGCCATGCCGAGCTGCAGGGGATTTTTCACTGCAATGGGTTGCTGCCTGTCTGTTTTTTGTTTTCCCGGGCCCCGCCATACAAAGACAAGGGCGCAGATCAGTCCGGCAAACATGGTGGTCAGCGGCATCCACAGGGTATCCAGCAGTCCGGGATATACAACAAGCACCTCAATGACAACCCGGATGAACATGATGGCAGCGGCCAGTAAAACACCACCTGAAAAAAGGTCTCTGTCTTTTTGTTTTTTTGCAAAACGGGCCA
>JAABSS010000043.1 GCA_011390235.1 Desulfotignum sp. | reverse complement strand
CAGGCGGCAGCAGCTGGTGGCTATCATGTAATCCACCTGGATATTTCTGCCATAGGGACCCTCACGATATTTTACCAGAAGCGGCAGCACTTCCTGGTATTTCTGGGTGCGCCACATGGACAACAGCTCGGAAAACGCAACTTCCCGGGCCTGGACCACGGCAGGCCCCACAGCCAGGAAAAAAGATGCACCCATCAGACAGCATAACCATGATATTAGGTTTTTCATTGATATGAAACCCATTTCACACCTCCTGGTTATTGTTAGCGGGTGCAGTCAATCATGATGCAGCCGCTGTTTCAACACGTTGAGTTCCTCTGTCATATCATCCCTGGCCGGCATTAAAGGTTTTGGTTCCACGGCTGGGTTCTCATTTTTTTGCTGGGAACCGGACCGGAATCCAGTCTTTAAATTCATGACCTCCTCAGGTTTGTGGGGTGCCTGGCCCGCATCACCAACATAAGGGATTGCCGTGTACAAAGGACCGTCTTTCACTTCAATATTGTGGTGGGTTGTGATGGTGACAACCATCAGGACCGTGCCGAGAAAAACCAGTATCAACCCGGGGGAGGAGGAGGAGATGTGGCCTTTGAATCCCTGGCCCTCGGCAGTGAGGGTAGATACGAGCTCCCGCAGCTTTCCCAGGATAAACACCGCTCCCACCAGGGACAGGGTCATGCCGGTGACAAACCCCAGGTAACTGATCCAGATCCGTGCCATCAACAATACATTGGCCTGGTGATACCGCTGCTGGACCGCATGCTTTTCCAGCATCACCAGGGTTTTCCAGCGGACGGCATCAAACCGGACCATGCTGTCCGGGCCGTCCCGGATCATGTCAAGGGACTGGAATGCCGCATCCATTTCCAGTGTGGGAAAACTTTGAATGCGCTGATGAATGGAATACAGCTGAAACAGACTGGCAATGAAAAAGAAGGCTGTCAGTCCGACGACCATGGCGGCCATCAGGGGCAGCAGTTTTTTCTGCCAGACTCCCTGCCCGGCAGGTTCATCAGGAGGAAGGTTTTCCACGTGCGGGTCCATATTGCATCTTCCTGGAAATATGTTTTTGCCAGCCTGTTTAAACCCGTGCCGCCTGGACGTGCATCCAGTCATAATTTTTGCTGCGGCCAAGACTTACCCAGCCTTCTGCTTCCCAGAACCCCCACCACGGTTCATATGCAGGCCCTGCAAAGGCAGCCCTGCTACGGTCCCACCGCAGCTTGTTGCGGCCGGGATCAAAATCAAAGGCAATGCCCCAGGCATGGGTGGAAAGGCTGGTTCCGCCCCGTTTTTCCCGCATATTGAAACCGCCGCCATACAAATCCAGCCGCAGGTCACGGATGCCGTCTGTGCCGTAATGCCGATGCACCTGATACAGGATACGTTCCAGGGGCCAGTGGTTGGGATTGGGCGGGACCGGCGACAGATCCCGCCAGGGGTCCGGCAGGGTGTCATGAACCTGAAAATAAGCCAGCTGGCCGCAGGCATGCTCGGTCAAAGGGCCCCACAAGCCGTCCAGGGTGCCGGGAGAGATGCCGGCATCCCGGCAGAGTACCTGGAGGCACAGGATGTCCCTGCGCCGCACCGGCCAGTTCCGCCAGTCGACCCGGGTGGCTGGATTGGCCTGTTCCAGGAACCGGCTGACAGCGGCCCTGGTGTCTGCATTCATCTGGCCGGTTTTGCCGCCGGGATCCAGTCCCCGAACCTGCAGCTGGGCCTGCAACACTAAAATGGCGGCCTTGTTCATGTTTGTCCTCCTGTATTGCTGGGAATCGTATCAAAAAGGTTAATAGCGGCCAAGATGTCTTAGGAAAAAGCAATGGGAATGCAGCAGTGGAGAAGCAAAAGAAAAACCAAACACCTGTTAGAGATAGAACAGTCAACCCTAGCTCATCTTAAAACAGCCGAATATTTTTTGTCAACCCAAAAGGCTTGCCAAAAATCATTCCTCCCGTTGAAGGGTTTGAGAGGCTGTGCAGCAAAAAGGCCCATATTTTTCAGGAGTAACCCCTGGTTTCATCAGCCACCTTCTTAGGCAGTGCTGAAAGGGACTCCAATTCGTTCCTAAAAGGAATTTTTTTTAGTGGACACTGGCAGATATATCCGAAAGACACTGCCTGATACCGGCTCACTGTCCACTGTGATGCATCCGCTGTGGGCTTTGACAATGCCCATCACTACAGACAGTCCAAGTCCCCGGCCCATGAATTTTGTGGTAAAAAAAGGATCAAACAATTTATCGATATCTCTGGCAGGTATCCCGCAGCCGGTGTCTGATACCTCCAGGCAGGCATGGGCAATCTTCTGCGGCTGCCAGTCAGGGGGGATGCAGCGGGAGGGAATGCTCTCAGGAGAAACCACCGTGATACCCAGGGCAATGTCGCCCTGGGTATCGGAAATGGACTCCCAGGCATTGGTGATCAAATGGGTCAGAACCTGCTGTATCTGAATTGGGTCGGCATGGATGACCGGCCCGAAATCGGGAAAATCAACACTAAGTTTCATGCCCTTGGGGATTTCTGTCTGGAAAAGGGCCAGGGTTTTCCGGCAGGACTCAGAAAGATCTGTGGGCATGAATCTGCCGGGTGTATGGCCAAGATACAGGAGCATCTGTCTGCTCACTGATGTTGCTTTATGGGCGGCCATCATGGCCTGAAAAAGATTTCTCCGGTACCCGGCATCAACGGGCAGATCATCCAGGGCAATTTCCAGATTACCCATCACCGCACTGAGCTGGTTGTTGAAATGGTGGGCAATGGATCCAGCCATACGGCCTAAGCTCTCAAGCTTACGGCGCTGGGCAGACGCTGATTCCGCATCTTTGCGCTTTTTTTCCAATGCCCTCATGTTGAGAATGTTTTTTACGGATGAAAACATTTCCCGGGTTTCAAAGGGTTTTTTCAAATAATCGATGGCCCCCATCCGCAGGGCTTTAACGGCAGTGTCTGTTGATGAGTTGCCGGTTATGATGATAACCGGGGTATCAATTTTCCTGTTGATTTTATTTTCAATGACCTGAAAACCATCCATATCCTCCATGAATATGTCCAGCAGAACAAGATCAAATGTTTCCTCTATTAAAAACTGCAGGGCATCACTGCCATTGCTACATGTCTTTACTTCATAATCCTGGGAGGATAACAGAGTTTTCATGCTCTGGCAGAATCGCGGTTCATCATCTACAACGAGAATTTTCGAATTTATGATCATTGCTGCCTTAATCAAAGATTTTTAACGGCATTTATATATATATTCAATGATCATCTACATATCTTATCTGTCCAGGAGAGTAAAGCATGTTTTTCATATCATGAATGCACCTCACCTTTTCCGGTCATTTATAATCAACACTGCCGAAATCGCCTGCAAAAATTACCAGATCCAGCAGGCTGGGATTGTTTGCCAGTTCCTGGAGATCCTTCCCGTCCACATCACCATCTGTATCGAAATCCCCGTCATATGACGGGCATGGTTTTGTCCCTGAATTAAAGCCGCATTTCACCAAAACTGTAACATCAACCGGACCATAGTTCATAGTTTCTAAAAGTGATATCAACGGTGAAGGCTTCGTGAGGCTCTGGCACAGGCAATGATGGCGCCACAGCCGGCAACCGCACAAATTTTTGGTGGCGACCCGTAATCTGCAATTTCCACACCGCCAATGAAACCGGTTAGAATGGATAATTAAAAGAAAATAAAAAGGACTGGCCGTCGGGATCAGAAATGCTGCCAAGGCTGAAATTGCGGTTAAGTATCTTCAGGCGCTGTGCATGGTTGTATTTGTGGGCGGCTGCGACAGAACCGTAAATACTGCCGCTGTAAAAACCAGCCTCCACAAAACCGATGACACCCCCCAGGGCACTGTTTCCGTCATCAAAGGCTGTGTAAGCAGCCAGCATCAGACCCGCATTAAGGCCAAATGACACCAGGGCATCCTGGTAGCGTTCGCAGTAAAGGAATCCGCCGCCAGGTATGATGGAAAAAAGTCCTGCCAGAAAGGGTTTTTTTTCCGGCACATTCCGGGCATCCCTGATAAAGGCCATGTATTGTTTTTTTTCAAACTGTTCGGCATTTGTCTGTGAAATCTTTTCCACAAATTCCTGTGCCTGATCCAGTTCATCTGTGCCGGCCTGCCTGGAAGCCTGAATATGCAGCCCTGCCAGATCCAGATAAATTCGGTCGCGAATTTTTTGATCATGGGCAAGCTTTAAAAAATTATGCAGTATTGTCTGTGCATATCCCGGGTTGCCCATTTCCATAAAGGCACGGCTCTGCATGAAATATGCTTCCCGGGAGAACCGGTCTGTTTTCTCTTTGCGGATAATCGCATCAAACTGTCTGGCTGCATCGTAAAATCTTTTTTGATGAAACAAAGCCATACCGGTTTTGAATTCCGCTTCACCCACCCGGGGATCCCCCGGAAAAAAATGGACAAACCGCTTGAACTCAACTTGTGCGGTTTCATGATCCCCTTTCTGGTAAAGGGTGTCTGCATAGGAAAACTGCATATCCGCAGAAATAACCAGCTGCTGTGCTTCAGCCAGGGCTGGAATGGCAGCAACGGTAAATATCAGCCAGACGCCGACAAGGGCTGTCAGAAACCAGCGCGTCATCTGGGTTGCGCCGGTATTTCCTGCACCGCATCAAACCACCAGAAATCATTGGCTGCCACCGGGTCATGGGTGTAGGGTCTGCCATCGATCCTTTTTTGCGGTGCCAGGTTGACTTCGCTTCTGCCGCAGCGCAGAATGCGGTCGCAGGCCATGATCCAGCCCATCAGGGGTCCATGTTTTTTTATGGCCCGGGCTGCGTATTCAGAGCAGGATGGTGACATGGGGCATCTGCCACCGTCCGCTGCCGAGAGATGGTCCTGATAAAACCGAATCACACCATTTTTCCCGTCTGAATGGCTGTCCTGTCCCAGGGCCGGTACCACCATGAGCAGCAAAACCAGGCAGACTGTTGTAATGAATTTCATAAACTGTATAAAAACCAAAAACCCCGGCCCTTGTCAATGGTTAAGTGGTGCCTGACCGAAAACCCTTGTTTCGAAATCGCCATAGCGCAGTCAGCAGCAAATCAGAAGGGGTATTTCGAAAAATTTTGTTTTTAAACAAGCTAATTTGTTTTTCCAAACACATCACAAAACAGAATCAAATTGGCCATCTTGAAATTGTCTGCCAGTTTTTTCAGATCCTTTCAAAAATTGCGGAAATGTCTATACAACACTGGGAAGCAAACCGTATCTCCTTTCACAGGAAGGTTGGGTAAAGCTTTGCTATCCTGCTGTAGCTTTTTTGCTTTGACAATTACAACAGATCACGTATAACTGTTTTTTAGGTAAAAAATCATGGCTGTATTTGAATATAAAGCGCTCAACACCAAAGGCAGAAGCGTATCAGGCATCATTGATGCTGAAAGTACGGCAGCTGCAAAGTCAAAACTGCGCCAGAAGGATTTTTTCCCCACATCTCTGATAAAAATTGAATCCCGGGCAAAGGCCGGGGAGAAAAAATCACCGGGTTTTTTAACCGGGTTCCGCCTGTTTGCAAAGGTAAGCTCTTCTGAACTGTCCATGATAACACGGCAGTTGTCAACCCTGCTTTCTGCAGGATTTCCCCTGGTAAAAGCAGTGGCCACCCTTGTTCCCCAGACAAAATCCGTGACCATGAAACGGGTGCTCTCCCGGGTAAAGGATGCCATAGAAGAGGGCAGCAGCTTTGCCACAGCTTTGGGGTTGTATCCCAATGTGTTTTCACCCATATTCATAAATATGGTCAATGCCGGTGAATCCTCCGGTACACTGGAAATTGTTCTGGAACGGCTGGCTGATTTTACGGAAAACAGAGAAGATTCAAAAAAGAAAATCCAGGCATCACTGGCATATCCGGTTTTAATGGCGGCAATAGGCTTCGGGGTGCTGATTGTTCTTTTAACCTATGTGGTGCCGGGCATTGTAAACATATTTTCTGATATGAACCACCAGCTGCCCATGCCCACCATTATACTTATTTCGGTCAGCACATTTTTCAAAACTTTCTGGTGGGCAATTGTACTGGCACCTTTTGCTTTTTTCATGCTTTTTTTTCTGGTCAGAAAAACCCGGAAAGGTGCCAGGTTTATTGACAATCTGCTCATCTCCATGCCGGTCACCGGCGGGCTTTTAAAAAAAATCATCGCCGCACGGTTTACAAGGACCCTGGGATCTTTGCTGGAAAACGGTGTCCCCATGCTGACGGCATTGAATATCACCAAAAGCATTGCCGGCAACAGGGTATTGTATG
>JAABSS010000042.1 GCA_011390235.1 Desulfotignum sp. | reverse complement strand
ATCCCAAGACCCTCATCGACGTCCAGGCCGGCACGGCCGATACCTTTGGCGGGACTGCTCTCCACAGCCAGACGGTCAACGACCTGGGGTTCCTGATCGCAGGCGGATATGAGGAAAGTGATGGATTTTTCATGGTGGACACCCCTGCAGCCTATGAAATCAAGCGCTACCGGGATGCGGGCAAGGTGATGGGCAAGGTGAATTATGATCTGACCCCGGATTCAGACCTCTCCCTGTCCGCCCTGTACTATGACCATGAAACCGGCAAAGGCCGGCAGTTCTTCTATGATGAACTCACCCTGGACCAGTACTGGCTCAATTACACCGGCAAGGTTGGCGGCACGAATGTCAAGGGCCTGGTGTACCTGAACCGTGCCGACAAGACCGCGTTCCAGGACTCGGCCAATAACAACTTTGCCTCGCTGCTGCGCCAGGAAGAGATGCCCGCCACGGTCTGGGGGGCGGACTTTCAGACAACCCTGGCTTTGGGCGACACCACGGGCCTGACTTTGGGAGCGGCGTACAAGCGGGCCTCCTGGGACTATGACGACATATATGTCGCGAGCACACGCGAGGTCGGCGCGGATGGCAGCCAGCAGTTTGTCTCCCCGTTTGCCAACCTGGATCTGCGGTTTATGGAAGAACGGGTGATCGTCAATATCGGTGCCCGGTATGACTGGGTCGAGACATCGGACGGTGCCAACTGGGACACTACCGGCAGTGCAGGCAAGCCGGCTTACGACAACACCTTTGATTCCAGTTCAGAGGGCAGCTTTTCTCCCAAGGCCGGCATCACCTGGCATCTGGATGACAAAACCACGGTGCGGGCCTCCGGCGGCAAGGGGTTCCGGGCACCCAGCCTGTTCGAGATGTACAAGGTTCATGTCCGGGGCGGGGGCACCTATTACCGGGAAGCCAATCCCGACCTTGATCCGGAAGAAATCTGGTCCTATGACATCGGTGTCGAACGCTTCCTCACCGACACCCTGTGGGGCCGGTTGACCTTCTACCAGTCGTTTGCCAAAGACTACATCGGGGACCGCGTTACCGGCAAAGTCCCGTTTGCCGGAGGGACCAAAACCCGGGTTGAACGTATTCTGGACAATATCAGCGAGGCGGATATCCACGGGGTTGAAGCGGAACTGGAATGGTATCCCACCCAAACCCTGACCCTGTTTGCCAATTATGCATACAATGTGTCTGAAATTAAAGAAGATGACAACAACGCGGCCCTGGAGGGCAATTACCTGTCCAACGACCCCCGGCACAATGCCCATTTCGGGTTCCGGTACACCAATCCCGATATCATAAACCTGTCGGTGACCGCCAATTATTATGGCGACATCTATTTTGACAATGAAAACACCCTTAATGAAAATGGGTATTTTACCGTGGATGCCTCTGTATCAAGAAAACTGGTGGACCATGTCACCGCATTTGTGAATGCAGAAAATATTTTTGATGAAGAATATGCCATGTTCCGCAGCCAGGGACGTGAAGATACCATTGCCCCGGGGCTGATCGTCACCGCCGGCATCCGCCTTGATTTCTGAATGAAACCGCCAGTCACATGAGAAAGAAAATAATAACGTAAACACCGGGTGGTGTTTCAAACCCCTGCACCTCCGGCATTGACAGCAGTCCGGGCGGACTGGGGCCATCGTGTCATCGATGATCAGAACAAAAAACATTTTGTTTCGAAAAAACAAGCCATAGAAAATGACATTCAGGTCAAGCACGCATTTTTTTCAATTCAGTTTTCCAAAACCCTGTTTCAGTTCAATGATGCATCCACCCGGCCTGTAGGAATGGCCTTTGAAGCGGTACCTTTAAAAGATCCGGTTTTGCCGGCACCGGATTCGGAACTGCCGGTGCGGTTCTTTTTTGATTTTTGAGTTATAGTGGCGGAGGCCTGAAAACAGATACCCGTCAACGAACTGACCAATCACATTCTGACAAGCGAAAACACCTTGAAAGTCAAAGGTCTGGAAGCGCCTGAATTTCCATTGTATTTTCATGCAGATCAGGGTACGATTCATCCTCTAATAGAATAAGGATTATACATCGGAAATTCATATGAAAAAGACAGATAAACAGTATGGTGCATATCTTGGTATTTTGCACGAAGAACTTGTTCCGGCAATGGGCTGCACAGAACCCATTGCCATTGCCTATGCTGCGGCCCGGGCAGCAAAGGAACTTGGGCATTCTCCGGACCGCGTGCTGGTCCAGGCCAGTGACAATATCATCAAAAATGTGAAAAGTGTGGTGGTGCCCAATACAGGAGGGCTGCGGGGTATTGCAGCAGCGGCGGCAGCCGGAATTGTCGCAGGTGATGCAGACAAGACCCTGGAGGTTATCGCCTGTGTGGATAAGGCAGAACAAAATAAAATTGCAGATTTTCTTGCGGCCAGAGGAATAAAGGTCAAAAAAATACAAACCAGCCTCATATTTGATCTGGCAGTGACGGTTTACAATGGTAATGCAAGTGCCATGGTCCAGATTTCCCATTTTCATACAAATATTGTTCTGATAAAAAAAGATGACTGCATTGTGTATCAGAACCAGGACTGCGATGAAATCAATACAACCCTTCTTACAGACCGGTCCATACTGAACATAAAAGATATCCTTGAATTTGCAGCATCTGTATTGCCTGGTGATGTGAATACCCTGATCCAAAAACAGATTGATTATAATATTAGAATCGCAGAAGCGGGGATCACAGGTGACTGGGGGGCCAACATCGGGACTGTGTTGCTGGAAACCTGGGGTGATGACATAAAGGTCCGGGCCAAAGCCATGGCTGCAGCAGGCTCAGATGCCAGGATGAGCGGGTGTGAACTGCCGGTGGTGATCGTATCAGGCAGCGGGAATCAGGGAATAGCCGCATCCGTGCCCGTCATTGTGTATGCCCGGCACATGGGGGTTGACAAAGAAACACTGCTCCGGGCGCTGGTGGTATCCAGCCTGGTCACCATTCACCAGAAAACAGGTATTGGCAGGCTGTCTGCATACTGCGGTGCAGTCAGTGCAGGGGTTGGTGCCGCTGCCGGCATTGCCTGGCTCCACAAAGGCAGGTTCAGGGAAGTGGCCCACACCATTGTCAATGCCCTTGCCATGGTGTCAGGCATCATCTGTGACGGGGCCAAACCCTCCTGCGCGGCAAAGATTGCGGTTTCCGTGGAAGCCGGGCTTCTGGGGTTTTACATGTTCCAGAAAGGCCGGCAATTTTACGACGGGGACGGGATCGTAAAAAAAGGGGTGGAAAACACCATAGCCAATATCGGTCGGCTGGGTCGGGACGGCATGAGAGAAACCGACCGGGAAATTATCCGCATCATGCTGGGGGAATAGGGGAAAGGATTTCAATCGATATTGGTTACCCCCACCTCTTCAAATGTTTTGATGTCCGCTAAAATCCGTGTGGCCAGATCCAGCAGCTCCATGCACACCGCCGCACCCGTGCCTTCTCCCAGACGGAATTTCAAGTCGATGAGCGGTTCCAGCCCCAGACGGTCGTGCATGTATTTGTGGCCGATCTCAACAGATTTATGGCTCACAAACAGATAGTTTTTAGCTGCCGGTGCCAGCTCACAGGCGATCAAAGCCCCGGCTGTGGAGATAAATCCATCACAGATTACCGGGATACCCCGGGCCGCAGCCCCCAGAACCAGTCCGGCCAAAGCCCCGATTTCCAGACCCCCGACTTTGGACAAAATATCCAGGGGATCCGTGGGGTTGGGTCTGTGCAGATCCAGGCCTTTTTTGATGACAGCGATCTTGTTTTCCAGAGCGCTGTCATCAATGCCGGTACCCCGGCCGGTGAGTTTTTCCACAGGAAGACCGGAAAATGCGGCAATGACCGCGGTGGAAGGCGTGGTGTTGCCGATGCCCATATCTCCGGTTCCCAGCAGGTCCACGGCAGATTCGGCTGCAAGCTCCTCTACAATTTCAATGCCGGCTTCGATGGAACGGATAGCTTCATCCCTGGTCATGGCCGGTTCTCTGGTGAAATTGGCGGTGCCATGGCGCACCTTTTTATGAAAAATGGGCAGGGCCGGGTCAAAGTCGTAGTTGACCCCGATGTCGGCCGCCTTGACAACGGCGCCGGCATGGTTGGCAATCACATTTACCGAAGCCCCGCCCCCTGCAAAATTGAGTACCATCTGGGGGGTGACCTCGGCCGGAAACAGGCTGACCCCCTCTTCCACCACGCCGTGATCCCCGGCACAGGTCACGATGCGCTTGCTGGTCAGTCTGACGTCAATGGTGCCTTTGATGGCGGCCAGCCGGGATGCGATATCTTCCATTACCCCCAGGCTCCCCGGGGGCTTTGCCTGGTTGCGCAGCCGGTCTCTGGCAGCGTCTAAAGCGTATTGGTCCAGCTCTTTTCTGATCCCGCCAATGGTGTTTTCAAGCAATGACAGTCCTTTTTTTTGTGTTGTCATAGATTCCTCGCTATGATTTGCCTGTAAAACCAAAAAAAGGTTTCACAGGACATAAAATTCCTGCAAAACCCTTTTCCATCAGGTTTTACATTCCAGGGGTTCCGGCACGTCTTCTGACTTTCGGCATTGGATCTGTTTTCCCAGCCTTCCCGCTTGCGCAGTGGCGTTGTGAAAAAACAGATATTTCCGATTACAGCGGCGGGACCGTCACGGGCTTGCACCGTGTTCCGTTTGCCGGATACCTGCAGATATATGACCTGATCATATACGGGGTTTGTGCATCCACGTCAAGGGATTTTTCAGCAGAGAATTTCGGTTTTTTTGGTGCTGTTTGGCCCTGTTGGCTGGACAGTCAGTATAAATGCAGCGGGGGCATTCGTTCCTTCGGACGGGTGCTGTAATACTGAGGCATTTTTCCATGACACCAAGCAGGCCCTGCCGGAAACGATCTCCGGCAGGGCTGAGAAAAAAAAGGAAAAGTTATTCTGTTCCTGCCTCATAGGTACAGGTGTTGAAATCAATTTCTGCGTCGCATTTGCTGCATTTATGGGTTTTATTAAATTCATCCGAGAAAATTTCCTTGGATTCCCCACATGCAGGGCATTTACAAGTAAAAGACTTCAGGTGTTTAAAATCTTGGAATCCGGGGCAATGTTGCGGTGTGCTCATGATGATCTCCTTTTTTGTTGGTTGGTGTGTCTGTTCTTTGTCTATTCGGATTTACGGCCATTGTCAAGTCATGTTGCCCGGGTATTTCAGATGGTCACAGGCACCCGGGCAGATTATGTAAGATCCACAACGGTCCGGCCCTTGAGCCGGCCTTTGCGCATATTTTCAATGGCAGGGTTCAACTGATCAAGGGAAATATGGGATGCCAGCTTTTCAAGGTTGTCCGGTTTCCAGTCATGGGCCAGCTTTTTCCACAAGGCCTGCCTGGGTTCTTTGGGATAATGCTGGGAATCAATACCATGCAGGGACACACCCCGCAGGATAAAGGGAAATACCGTGATAGGCAGATCAGGGGATGCCACCAGGCCGCAGCAGGTAATCTTTCCCCATTGCCGGGTGGATTTGATGGCCGTAGCCAGAATGTCTCCCCCCACAGTATCAATAACACCGGCCCACTGCGCTTTGAGTATGGGGGCTTTGTTGTTTTCCACAAAAGCCCGGCGGTTGATAATTTCTGATGCTCCCAGTTGACTGAGAAAATCTGTTTCTGGTTTGCCTGACACTGCTGCCACCGTATATCCGAGTTTTGCCAGAATGGCCACAGCCAGGGATCCCACCCCGCCTGTAGCACCGGTGACCAACACCGGCCCGGCATTGGTGGGAATATCTGCTATTTTTTCAACTGACATGGCCGCAGTGAATCCGGCGGTTCCTATAATCATGCTCTCTTCCAGGGTCAGGCCGTCGGGCAGGGGCACCACCCAGTCTGCGGGCACCCGGATATACTGGCCGAATCCCCCGGCCGTGTTCATGCCCAGGTCATAGGAGGTGACAATGACAGGATCACCCTTGGCAATATCAGGGGTATTGCTTTTTTCAACAACGCCCGCGGCATCAATGCCCGGGGTGTGGGGATAGTTCCGGGTGACCCCTTTGTTACCCGAGGCTGACAGGGCATCCTTGAAGTTGAGGGAGGAATACCGCACCCGGATCAACACATCCCCTTCGGGCAGGTCCTGGATACGTGCGTTTTTTACACTGCCCCTGTACTGGCGGTCAGCGGTTTCTTCCACGATAAACGCATCAAACGCCTGATCTGTCATGACAGCCTCCTTTGGTTTTATCTGCATCTTTCTTGTAAAACTAATACCGATCTGATAAGGGATCAAGTCTTAAATTATATTCGACAATTGTTTTTGCCTTACTTACTTTTGTTTAAAATGGT
>JAABSS010000041.1 GCA_011390235.1 Desulfotignum sp. | reverse complement strand
TCACATCATCAGCCAGGTGGGATACATGATTCTGGGACTGGCCGTGTTCACCCCCCTGGCCCTGGCCGCCGCCCTGATCTACATGGTGCACAACATCATTGCCAAAGCCACCCTGTTTCTGGTCGGCGGGCTCATCCACCGGGCCGCGGGCTCGTTTCACCTGTCCCATATCGGCAGCCTGTACAAAACCCATGGCCTGCTGGCCGTCCTGTTTTTCATCCCGGCCTTTGCTTTGGCCGGGGTCCCCCCGCTTTCCGGTTTCTGGGCCAAGCTGCTGATCATCTACGCCTGCCTGGAAAGCCGGCTCTATGTGCCGGCAGCCTTGGCCGCTGCCGTGGGCCTGCTGACCCTGTTTTCCATGGTCAAGATCTGGATGGAGGCGTTCTGGAAACCCCATCCCCGAAACACCCTGTCTCCGGATGAAGCGCCCCCCCGGAACCGGTCTCTTTCCCCCTGGATGCTGACCCCGGTGATCTGCCTGTGCCTGGTTACGGTGCTCATGGGCCTTTTTATTGAACCGCTGCTGGCCCTGTCCGTCGCCGCCGGTGAACAGCTAATGGACCCTGCCGCCTATGTGCTGGCGGTAAAAGGAGGAAAATAATGCCGCTGCTGATGCTCAACTTCTTCATTGCCGCCGTGTTCACCCTGCTGCTGGGCAGCACCCGAATCAGTGCATTTATTGTGGGCTTCATGCTGGGATATTTCATTTTATGGGTATCCAGTCCTCTGTATCCGGACACAAGGTATTTCAAAAAACTGCCCAAAACCCTGAACCTGACCGCTTATTTTCTGACTGAGCTGTTGATCTCCAACTTCCGGGTGGCCTGGGATGTCATCACCCCGGGACACATCAGCCAGCCGGGCATCATCGGCGTTCCCCTGAAAGCCCGGACCAGTCTTGAAATCTTTCTGGTCTCCAACCTGGTGTCTTTGACCCCGGGCACCCTGAGTGTGGACCTGTCCGAAGACGACAAAATCCTGTATGTCCATGTCATGTTTCTGGAAGATGTGGAGCAGACCCGGTCCCAGATCATCCAGGGGCTGGAACGGCGGATCCTGGAGGTGACCCGATGATCGCGGCCCAGGGCGCTTTTCTCCACGGGGCCGCACAGGCGGCCATAACCATCCTTTTGGCCGGTATGGTGCTGGTGCTGTGGCGCATGGTCAAAGGTCCCACAGCCGCGGACCGCGTCGTTGCCATGGACCTGTTGTCCGTACTGGTGGTGGCCTTTCTGGTGACCCTGTCCATCCATACCGGGCAGGCCACTTACCTGGATGTGGCCATCGCCTTTGCCTGCATCGCTTTTCTGGGCACCATCGCCCTGGCCCGGTTCATCGAGCGGGCATCCCGGCCGGCGGACGAAAATTCGGCATCCGACAATCCACAGGGACAAGACCGGTCCCAGGGAGGTCCTTATGACTGAATATATTGCCGCGATTTTCCTGATCCTGGGCAGCCTTTTCTGCCTGATTGCCGCCTTAGGCGTCATCCGGCTGCCGGACACCCTCACCCGCATGCATGCCGCAACCAAGGCCGGATCCCTGGGCGCCGGGCTGGTGGCCCTGTCCCATGCAGTTTTCTTCCAGGATTCGGGCATTTTTCTGCGCGCCGTCTTTATCATTGCCCTGCTGCTGCTCACCGCCCCCGTGGCAGCCCATCTCATCGCCCGGGCATCCTACCGCAGCGGGGTCCCCTTGTCAGGACGAACCAAAATCGATGAACTCAAGAAAAAATGATCTCCCTTGAAAACAGATTTACGGTTGTCATTCATATCTGTTTGTTTTATAACACCCAAAAAAATTTATGAATTAAATAGTTTAGAATGGATGGGCGCAGCAATCCATGAAAAACCATATGACATTATCGGTTTTTGATCTGTCAACATGTCTGGGGGTGAATCCGGATACGATCAAACGCTGGGTCAGGCAAGGAAAACTGCCGGTTTTGCCCAAGGGGGCTGATTTGCGGTTTCAGAAAAAAGACCTTGAAAAATGGGCGGCCCTGCACAATATCCGGTTGAACCTCAGCGATAAAAAATCTGGAGAAAAACAGAACCAGATTGAGGTGTCTTTGTCACAGGCCTTACAAAACGGCGGTATCTATTCTGATATTCAGGGAAATGATGTTGTCACGGTACTTGCATCCTGTGTCAAAAAAATCCCTCAGGTGCCTGATGATTTCAAACCGGATCTTCTGGACCGCCTGGTTGAAAGAGAAAATGCTTTTTCAACAGGCGTGGGAAACGGGATGGCCATCCCCCACCCAAGACAGCAGTTGTCATATTTGCCCCATCCCATGATAACCGTCAATTTTCTTGCCAGTCCAGTAGATTACAATGCCCTGGACGGCCAGCCTGTATTCCTGCTGTTTTGTATTTTGTGTCCGTCACTGCAATACCACCTGCACCTGCTCTCTGCACTATCTTTCTGCCTCAGGGATAAGGATTTTATCCGATTCTTGAAATCCCGGCCGCAAATGGATCAACTGGTTGAAAAGACAGTCATGCTCCAGGAAACCAACCCCCTGTAAACCGTTTGGAACAGATGCCCCAATGTCCTTGATAAAAAAATGGCGTGCCCGTTTTTCTCCCAGCCTGTCACATGTGGATGACCGGCTGCTTTTGATCATTGCAGGAAGCATTGCCGGCATCTGCAGCGGGCTTGCCGCAGTAGCCCTTCGCCTGGCCCTTGAATCGGTCACAGAATGGCTGCATCCCTTCCGCCATTATTGGTGGGCCTTTCTGTTGCCGGCCGCGGGTGCTCTGTTATCTGGTTTTTACCTTGAAAAGGTTACCAGGGAGGGAGCAGGACATGGTGTCCCTGAGGTTATTTACGCCGTGTCTAAACACGGGGGCCTGTTACGGCTTAGGTCCAGCTATTCCCGGTTGATTTCCAGTTTTCTGACCATCGGCAGCGGGGGGTCAGCCGGCCCTGAAGCACCCGTGGTCATGAGCGGGTCAGCCATCGGGTCCAATATCGCCAAATTTCTATGGCTCAATGACCGGCAGCGCACCACCCTGGTGGGATGCGGTACAGCCGGTGCCATTGCAGGTATTTTCAACGCCCCGCTTGCCGGCCTTGTCTTTTCCATCGAGGTCATTCTGGGAAAATGGGAGTTCAGCAATATCATCCCCATCGCCATTGCCGCAGTGGCCGGTGCGGAAGTCAGCCGGGCCATTATCCATGAACAGGTGCTTTTCAACCACCTGTTCTTTACTGTGGGCACCGCTGATATCCTGCCCGGTATCTGCCTGGCCATTTTTGCAGGCCTGATATCGGTCTTTTTTACAAAAACGCTGAATTTCTCAGGAAAATTTGCCCAAAAAACCCGGTTTCCCTTCTGGATGCGGGCCCTAATCGGCGGATCTGCCGTGGGGTGCATCGGGCTGTTTTTCCCGGTTGTGCTGGGAGAGGGATACCATTTTATACAGTCCATGATTTCCGAAACCTTTTCAATGGGCATATTCATCACTTTTGTGGCTGTTTTCGCCAAAATTTTTGCCACTGCCATCACCCTGGGCTGGGGAGGATCAGGCGGCATATTTGCCCCCTGCCTGCTCATTGGCAGCCTCACCGGCATTGTTTTCCATAAAACAGTATTTCTGCTGTTTGAAAATGCCGCGTGTGCCAGTGAAGGGGCCTATGCACTGCTGGGAATGACAGGACTTATCAGCGGGGTAATGCAGGCACCTTTGACAGGCATTTTTCTGGTGCTTGAAATCACCGGCGGATATGAAACCATCCTGCCGTTAATCGTTGTTTCTGCCATTTCTTCCACCATGAGCCACTATATCGAACCCGCATCCTTTTACTTCAAGGATCTTATCAAACGGGGACAGTTCTTGCGGCCAGGTACGGATGCAAGGATTTTATCTGATTTGAACATCAAGGAACTGATCACAACCGAATTTACCAAAGTGTCTGAAAACATGCTTTTCAGAGAATTTATCGAAATAATAAAAACATCAGATCAGTTCTTTTTCCCGGTGATCGATGAAAGCACCGGTGCGTATAAAGGCATGATTGAATTGCGTAGCATCCGCAGGTATGTCTTGAATCCAGGCATATATGACATGGTTTTTCTGAATCAGATCATGGATACCGATGTGCTGACCGCGTCTCTGGAAAATGATCTGCAGGACGTTCTGGAGATGATGGAAACAAATAATATGGAAAGCATCCCCGTGGTGGAACATGACACATTCATAGGAATGATATCAAAAACACGGATTCTGGATCTGTACCGCAGAGAACTGATCATGCAGACCAGTGTTCGATAGCATATGTTACAATCAAGCAAGGAGCAAACAATGAATTATAAACTGCTGCAGATTTTCAGAAATACCCCCTTTGGCCGGGAAACATTTCTGCAATCGCTATATTTTTGTAAAACCATTCATGCATACCCGGTTGTGTATATCCCGGAAAGTGACAAATTTCTCATGTACTTTCCCAATGATGCCATCCAGATCGATCTGGACAATTCATATCTGACATCACCTGAAACAGCAAAACAGCATGCCAGCGAATTGTTTGAAGAAATGGGGTTCAAGCCGGCCTTTTTTTCACCCAGAAGTTTTACAGCCTCCACATTGCCGGACATTCCCAACACGTTTGATTATTTCTGCTGCCCGCGGTCCGTCAGTGACTTGTCCTCAAAAATCGGCCTGGGCCACATCGGCCCGAAAGTCAGAAGGATTATCAAACATGCGACCTTCCCTGTCCTGCTCACCAGCCTGGTATATAAACCCTGGAAAAGCATTACTGTTTTTTTCGGCGGCTCCACCAATGCACGCAACGCCCTGCAAATGGGATTAAAACTTGCCATGGTCTCAAAACTCCCCATGGACATCTATACACTCAGGGAAAAAAACAACAAGACTTACTACGAAAACATCATCAAAAAATCAGATCTGGATGCGCCTGTCAGCCAGTTTTTGAGAAATTGGCATTATTATGAAAAAAATGAATTCGATGCCATGCTCTATGATGTTCCCCATGATGCCCTGATGGTGCTGGGTGCTTATGGACATGGGGTTATCAAGGATTTGCTTTTCGGCAGTAAAATGGAAAAGATTCAGTCGACAGTGACCAACAATCTGTTGATCGCCGGTCCCCAATGTGAGCTGTCTCTGCTTCGTTAGTCATAGGAATCATACGGGAACGGCGCTGATTCAAACCGGTTCCCAAGCCCTTTTCCAAGTGGCACAATCACACATATAATCATATTTTTGATTACATATTGACTTCTCATCCGGTATGGATTAAGGTTGATAAAATTTTTTGCAATGGTTGCGCATGACAACTTTTTGTGCCGCCAAAACCATAAAAACAAGGAAGTTCAGGATGTCACCAGCCAGTGTTTTTGCACAGGGTATCATCAGCGTTTTTTTTGGAATGACCCTTCTGTACCTGTCCATAAGAATCACCGCCTTTTTTGTCGACCGGTTCACCTCTAAAACCAAAGGAGCGGATACAGATGGGAAATAATTTATATTCGTTGTTGAACACAACCGGTTTTGTGCACCTGACACCCGGCATGATCGTGATGTGGATCATCGGGTTGATTCTGATCTTTCTGGCTATCAAAAAACAATATGAACCCCTGCTGCTGCTGCCCATCGGATTCGGTATCCTGCTGGTGAACCTGCCGTTGAGCGGACTGATGGAACCGGAGGTGGGCCTTTTGTGGAAATTCTACCACTACGGGATCCACTGGGAGATTATCCCGCCGCTGATTTTTCTGGGCATCGGCGCGTTCACCGATTTCGGGCCCATGCTGGCCAATCCCCGGCTCATTTTCCTGGGGGCCGGTGCCCAGGCCGGGGTCTATATCACTTTTTTCGCTTCCCACGCCATGGGATACAATATCATGGAGGCCGCCACCATCGGCATGATCGGCGGGGCGGACGGCCCCACCACCATCTTTATCGCTTCCAAGCTGGCCCCCCAGCTCATGGGGGCCTGTGCCGTGGCCGCCTATTCCTACATGGCCATGGTACCCATTATCCAGCCGCCCATCATGCGGCTGCTGACCACATCGGCGGAACGAAAAATCAAAATGGCCAAACCCCGGCCTGTAAGCAAACGGGAAAAGCTGCTGTTCCCCATCATCTCCACCTTTGTCATCATTCTGCTGATTCCGGCATCAGCCCCGCTGATCGCTATGCTCATGCTGGGGAACCTGTTCCGGGAATCCGGGGTGGTGGAACGGTTGAAGGGCGCGGCCCAGAACGAACTGATGAACATTGTGACCATTTTCCTGGGACTGCCCATCGGTGCCACCATGCACGCGGATGTGTTTTTGCAGCCCAAGGTGCTGTTTATTTTAATCCTGGGGCTCATCGCCTTTGTATTT
>JAABSS010000040.1 GCA_011390235.1 Desulfotignum sp. | reverse complement strand
GGCAAATTTGGCAAATTCGGATTTGCTGCCCAGAAGCCCGGGATTGAGAAAATCAAACAAAGACCAGAGATCCGACAGCCGGTTTTCCACCGGCGTTCCGGTCATGGCAATCCGGTGGATGGAGGGCAGGGCTTTGACGGCCCGGGTCTGGTGGGTTCCGGGATTTTTGATGGCCTGGGCTTCATCCAGGATCAGGCAGTGCCAGGTATAATCCTGCAGCCACTGGTATTTTTTGACCAGGGTGTAGCTGGTGATGACCAGATCCAGTTGGTCCAGTCGGGATTTGGAAAGGGCAAGGTCCCCGGCCCGGTTCTTTGTATTTTGGTGCTGTCGCTCCTTTGCATTGACAAATCCCGGATGTGCGGCAAAGGTTTTGAGTGAGGGCAGGAACCGGTTGATCTCTTCTTCCCAGTTGGAGATCAAAGAGGTTGGCACCACCAGCAGACTGGCTGTCGGTTTTTGTTTTTTTGAAAAGGTGCTGAGCAGGGCCAGGATCTGGATGGTTTTTCCCAGTCCCATGTCATCGGCCAGGCAGGCCCCGAACCGGTGGGTGTGCAAAAAGTTCAGCCAGTTGAGCCCCTTTGACTGGTAGGGCCGCAATCCCGCCTTGAACCCCATACCGGTACGCACGGCCTTGACCTGTTCCGGCTGCTGCATTTTATGGATAACGGATGCCAGCCAGTCCCCGTTGGATACGGTCACTTCCACATCTGCACTGTCCGGTCCCATCATCTTTTCCGGATGCAGACCGGCCCGCATGGCCTCGCCCAGGGTCAGTCCGGATCCGGCCAGTTCTTCGAACCGCTCGCAGGCCTTGAGGGCCTGCCGGAGTTTTTCCGGATCCACAGCCACCCACCGGTTTTTGATAAAGGCCAGTCCCCGGGTCTCCTCAAGGATATTTTCAATTTCTTCAGGGGTGAATGCCAGATCCCCGATCATGATGCCGGACTTGAAATCCAGGAGCGCATCCAGCCCGGCCATGGCCGGTTTATTGTCTCCCAGAGAGATATTTACCCGGGGGGAGGCGGCATGTTGTTTCCACCAGTCCGGGATGCGGCAGATCACCCCGCAGGCTTCGTAATCAGGAATTTCCTTTAGAAAGGCAAACGCTTCCTTTGCATCCCAGGCCAGGGGATGGAACAGTTCTCCGGTCTCGATGAAACCGGCGACGATCCGGCTTTTTTCACCGGCCTTGTAAACCGTTGAAAGCAGGTTGAGCAGGGCCTCATCATCATGGGATGCAATGGCATGTTTCAGGGGCAGGTGTTTGGGTTTTCCATTGGCGCCCATGCCGGCGGAGTAGGTGGCCATAAAGGCAAAGGGCAGGGCCTGGTTTTTGTTCTCCACCAGATGGAAGAACACCCGGCCGGCAGGATGCAGGTCCGGGTTCCGGCCATGGAAATAATCGCTGACCCGGCCTTCGAACGTCTGAATCTCACTGGCAAACGTGTCGTTGAATTCCTGCCACAGACCCGCCAGCATCCCATCTGTCACATATTCGGCGCCGGCCATCATGGGGCGGGTGGACAAAAAATCCTGGATGGTGCCGAAAGGGAGGTCCACCACAGCTTCCTGCCGGAGGGATTCCAGCTCCGGCATCCGTGACAGGGCCTGAACAAACCGCCGGGCAAAACGGATAAAAAATGCCAGGGACGGGGAAAACTGTCCCCGGATTTTTTCAAATCCCAGTTCAAACAGCCAGGTACTGCTCCGGGCCGCAAACCGGTGATGGATTTTTTTCTCCTGTCCGGCCTGTTCCCGGGAAACAGGGTGTCTGGTTTCCTCCCATTCCAGACACAATGTCTGATCCGGCATGACTGAAACCACCAGTTGTTTTGTATTGCTGTCCGCCAACCTCAGCGCTTCCCTCAATAAGGTGTTTTATGGCCGGCAGGGATCAAAGAGTGACAAACATCCCTTTTTCTGTCTTTATTATCTTGTTTTCCTTTTTCAACCGGTATGCATTGTCTGAAATCTGCTTGCCGGTAAGTCCGGTCGCTTTTTGTAACTCTTTGAAATTAATTCCATCTTTGTGTTTTTTGATGGTTTTAAGGACAGCATCGAGATTTGATTTGCGTGGTTTGGTTTTCTTTTTTGCTGCTGGTTTGGCAGAAACGGCTACAGGCTTGGGATCGATTTTTGTCGGTTCTTCAAAAGAAGAAGGCATTTTTTCAAAACCACCGGTCAGATCATTGATACGTTTGGAAAGATTCATCAATGATGTTTTAATCAATTGTGAAGATTCTTCGTCGAGTTGAACAGTAATGGTAAATTTCATTTTTTTCTCCTTTTCTGAATAATAAAAATTACAATTTCACATGTATTATCAGTGTAGTACAAATTAATCAAGAAGATGAGGAAAACAATTTTTCAAAGAATACTTTCAGTATAGTATAACCGAAGTTGACAACCCTGCCTTTACTGTCCTATTCTCCCCATGGAATCAGGGTCAGGCACGCCTCCCGATGGAACCGGTGAGGTGCAAAGGGTCATCTGAAATTTAACTGAAAAAGGATTTTTTCCCATGAAACGCTGGATTTATTCGGTCATTGCCATTGTTCTGGTGCTGGGTATCGGTGCCGGCATCTTTCTCAACCATTTGAAAACAGCTGCCCTGCCGGTCATTGACGGCAACCTCCCCCTGAGCGGGCTGGCCTCGCCGGTTACCGTGTACCGGGATGCCCACGGGGTGCCGTCCATTACTGCAGACAATGAAGGCGATCTGTACCGGGCCGTGGGGTATGTGATGGCCCAGGACCGCCTCTGGCAGATGGACCTTCTGCGCCGGGTCACCCTGGGCCGGTTGTCGGAAATTTTCGGTGACTCGCTGGTGGAGGTGGACCTGCTGATGCGTGCCCTGAAAATCAGCAATAAAAGCCGGGCCATTCTCGACAAGTGTCAGGACCAGGGCCTGCTCACTGCTTTGGATGCGTTCTGTGCCGGGGTCAATGCATATATCGCGGATGCCGGCAGTAGCCTGCCCCCGGAATTCCGGATACTGGGATACACGCCTGAGCCCTGGGAACCCCTGCATTCGGTCAACCTGATCGGGTATATGGCCTGGGACCTGACCAGCCCTTACGGGATTGAACCCCTTTTCCACAAAATCCGGCAGCAGGTGGGAGATGCGCTTTACCAGGAACTGCTTCCGGACCCGGTCATGATGAAAACCCCGGTGCACCTGCCCGGATATGACATGGTTTCCAGCGGCTGGGATGCGGGATTGCGGCAATCGGCTAAAATCCTGGGAGATCTGGGCGTGACAGTATTCCATGGCTCCAATAACTGGGCGGCCGGCCCGGAGCGCACCCAAACCGGCAAGCCGTTGTTTGCCAATGACATGCACCTGGGGCTTAACGCCCCGGGCCTGTGGTATCCCATGCTCCACCATGCAGAAGGCGGGGTCCATGTCACCGGCGTGGTGCTGCCTGGTCAGCCCTTTGTGATCGTCGGTCACAACGCACACATTGCCTGGGGCATGACCAATGTGACGGTGGATGACATGGACTTTTTCCTGGAAAAAACCGATGATGCCCACCCCGGGCAATACCAGTACCAGGGGGAATGGATCGACTTTGAAACCCAACAGGAGACCATCCATATCAAGGATGGTGAACCCGTCACCCGGGATCTGCAGTTTACCCGCCACGGTCCGGTGATCAGCGGGTTCAAGGGCCTGGGCACGGAGGTGGTGTCCATGAAGTGGATAGGCAATGCCATGAGTAATGAAATCGGGGCGGTGTATCAGCTCAACCGCGCTGAAAACTGGGAAGATTTCCGGCGGGCGATCCGGGGGTTTGTGGCTATAAGCCAGAATATCGCCTATGCAGATGTCCACGGCAATGTGGGGCTGCACACCTGTGCAGGCATTCCTGTTCGCAAAAACGGCAACGGCATGGATATTTACCCGGGATGGACCGATGAATACGAATGGGTTGGTATTGTGCCCTTTGAAGAACTGCCCTATACCTTCAACCCGGCAGACGGCGTGGTGTCATCAGCCAACAACAAGACAGTTGACGTTGACTACCCCCACCATATTTCCCACTGGTATGCCCTGCACTACCGCATCGACCGCATCCGGGAGATGCTGGCAGCCAAAAACCGCCTGTCCATGGAAGATTTCATGGCCATGCAGACAGATCACCAGTCCCGGCTGGTAGCGGACCTGCTGCCGGGCCTGCTGTCCTGCCTGACACCGCTGTCTGCCGAACTCACCGACCTGGAACAGGCAGCTCTGGGTATACTGACATCCTGGGACGGGGAGATGCGGCAGGATGCCTCGGCCCCGGCCATATTTGACACGGTCTATGTCACCTGTGTCCGGAATTTGCTGGCTGATGAAATGGGCCAGGTTCTGGTTGAAGAATTTTTGTCCGAGTCCTACCCGGTCCGGCATGCCATGCACAATATCTGGCCGAAGCCGGACTCTGCCTGGGCTGATAATATCCACACCCCGGATGTGAAAGAATCTTTATCAGACATTGTGTGTCAGAGTTTTGGAGAAGCTGTGGCGGCTCTGGCTGAAAAATTGGGCAGCGACCCGGAAAAATGGCAATGGGGCAGCATCCACACTTTGACACTGTCCCATCCCCTGGGATCCGTGAACATACTTGATACCCTGTTTGACCTGAACCGGGGACCGTTTCCCGCCCCCGGCTCCTTTCACACGGTATCGCCTTATGCCTATAAATTCAATGCGCCCTTTGACGTGAAACACGGGGCCTCCCAGCGCCATATCTACGATCTGTCAGACTGGGATAACAGCAAGGTCATCATTCCCACCGGCAGTTCCGGCATTCCCGCCTCTCCGTTTTACTGCTCCCAGGCACAAATGTACATGAACGGACAGTTTCGGCAGGATCTTTTCACCATGGAACGGATATCGGCGGCAGCAGCACACACGCTTGTGCTGCTGCCTGCTGCGGGATGATGTCTACCAGGACAGTATCAAACAATACATTTTGTCATCTTGGCTGGAGTCCGCAAGAAGAGATATCTAATAAAAAAAGGCTTTGCGCAGAAGCGCAAAGCCTTTTAAATAGACAAAATCAAACTGTATCGGTTTAATTAACCGCCTACGTTTCCGGCTTCAAGATCCTTCCAGGCACGGTTTACCTTGCTGCCGACGGTCCCAAAAAGGTCGTCAAGATCATTTTTCATGGGTGACCAGTCAGATGGACATTCTTTTTCCAGCTGATCCACCCGCATCTGGGCTGTGGTCACTTCCTGCTCCAACTGTCCAATGAGAGGAAGAACTTTTTCTTTTTGTTCTGTGCTGTAAGAGTCGGCCACTTTTTTCATTGCATCAAGCTTTTTTTTCCAGCTGTTAACTTCGGCCAGCATAGCTTTGCAATAGTCTTTTACTTCCATGGGTGCTCCTTTCTTGAGAGTTGTTATTGAATTTACCTCTGGAATCCCTGGAGGATTCCCGTAAGCGTATTCCCTGTCAAACAGGAATGTAGAGAAAGTAACAAGGAACAATCAGCCAAATAATATACAGACACTTTAATACAATTTTGAGTAAAATCAATCTAAAAATTAAAAAAACATGGGGATCATCGGATTGCGGGCTGGCCTGTGCCCAAATCGGGCATATTTACTTAATTTCATAAAACGTGCTGGGGGACAAAAATGACCGGGCGCTTTCCAGGTAGCTTTCAGACATGGCATGGATGCTTCTGGCAAGCTGTTCCGGGTTGTCATAGGTTTTTTTTACCTTGCCGGGAGAACCGGTTACAAGGGAACAGGGCGGTATCACGGTTTTTTCCAGCACAACCGCACCGGCTGCAATGACAGAGCCTTCTCCGATCACGGCATGGTTCATAATGACAGCTCCCATGCCGATGAGGCAGCCGTTTTCAATGATGCACCCGTGAATCACACTTCTGTGGCCGATGGTGATACCATGGCCGATGGTCAAAGGAATGCCCTCATCCGCCATGATCAAGCATCGGGATAATACTTGAGCAGGAAAAATCGGTAACGACGTATAGCCGGCGGGAACCAAGCGCAGCTGAACTCCCTTCTGTGTGCATGGCATGTTCAGCCATCGGTTTCTTTTCCCTGGCTTGGAATGACTTCCGTGACTGAGGCTTCCCTTGTGAACATATTCTTGCGGTTCCACCACACGATCAGGATGGCAGCAATAATCAGCATGTACGTATCGTAGGGTTGCGCATCAGGAAAGATCGGATTCATGAGCGAGAAATGGAAGAATGCAGATAGCAGGATGCTGCCACGAGACCTGTTGAACAGTGCCGTTGCAATGACGCTGATCGCCAGGCATCCGGCAAAGAATGCCGTGAACGACCACTCGCTCTGCTGGGTTCCGCTTAACAGGAATGCGGGCATATGCCACAGTCCCCATATGGCTCCAAGAATCAGCCCGGCCCAGATGGGGGCGAACTTTCTTTGCAGAAGGGG
>JAABSS010000039.1 GCA_011390235.1 Desulfotignum sp. | reverse complement strand
GGCAGCTTTGAGCAGGTTTGCGGAGACCTGTCCCGACCATGCCCATATCTCGGATGCAGAAGAACTGATGGCACTCATCAAGCAGACCACATTTAAAAAGGATACCATCGGATGCCTGCTGCCCCTGTCGGGAAAATACGCCATTTTCGGCCAGAAAGCCTTAAAAGGCATCCAGATGGCCATCCAGGATCTGTCCCACACATATGACCGCAATTTTAAAATCATTGTCAAAGATACCCGGTCTGATCCCCAAAAAGCGGCAGACTGTGTGGACGAGCTCCATCAGGCACATGTCATGGGCATTGTCGGCCCGATTCTGGCGGTGGAAACCGCCGGTGCCCGGGCCCAGGAACTGCAGATTCCCCTGATCGCCCTGACCCAGAAAGCCGACTTTCCTCTGGCAGGAGATTATCTGTTTTCCAATTTCATCACCCCCCAGATGCAGGTCCAGACCCTTGCCGCATATGTATTCAGGAAACTTGGCATGTCAAAAGTGGCTGTGCTTTATCCTGATGAACGCTATGGCAGGCTGCATATGCAGCTGTTCAAGGATATGGTGGAGGAATACGGCGGACAAATGGTTGCCGCGGCTGCCTATGACGGTAAAAAAACCGATTTTTCCATTCCCATCCAGAAACTGGTGGAAGAATCCTCCCTGTTTTCAGAGACCCAAAAAACAGTTGATCCCCTGGATATGGATTCTGACAGGACCGATAAAAGCCCGCTTAATTTTCAAGCCCTGTTCATCCCTGATTCTGCTTCCCGAATAAACATGATGCTGCCCCAGCTGGCATTTAACGATGTCAAAGACATTGTGCTGCTGGGAACCAATCTCTGGCATGAGCAAAGTCTGCTGGCTGAAACAAAAGGATACAACCGCAAAACCGTTATAACCGAAGGCTATTTCGGAAAAAGCAAAAAACCTGCCACTGCCCGGTTTGAAAAGGCATTCACAGCACTGTACGGAGAATCCCCGGGTTTTTTGGAAGCGGTTTCCTATGATACGGTACAGATACTTTTTAAGACAGGTATGGATGCTTTTGTGGATTCCCGGCAGCACCTGAAAGAAGCCCTGACACAAGGCCGTTTTTTCGAAGGGGTAACCGGCAATACCATTTTTGATAATACCGGTGCCGCCCGCAAGGAAATATTTTTAATTACCATAAAAAACAATCAGTTCACAGAAATCCAGCCCTGACGTCAGTTCCTTTGGGCTCAAGATCCGAAATAGGCATCCTGACCGGTGGCCTCCAGCACTGACTGCCACAGCCTGCCATTGGGATCCAGCCGCTTCTGCCTGCCGGCAGAGGCTTCCATGGGCACATGGACATAATGGTTGTTCCAGAAACTGACCAGAAGCTTGGTTTTTCCTGCCATGCCCGCATGGACCGCATCCCTTCCGAGCAGCCCGCAGAACACACTGTCATTGGCATTGGCTGCCAGACTACGGATAATATAGGCAGGATCAATGTATTTTAAGGTAAGGGGGATATTTTTGGCCTCAAACCACTGGGTAATCTGCTCTTTGAGGAACAAGCCGATATCCTGGAGTACAATGTTACCGGATGCATCATACTTTTGTTCCTTGTCTTCAAAAAAATTCTGGCCCGCCCCTTCAGCCACAATCACCACCCCATGCTTTCTGGTTGTGATCCTGTTTTCCAGGGCCTGAAGAAAGCCGGTTTTTCCATACAGGTCTATATCCACTTCCGGAATAAGTACAAAATTGGCATCCTGCTGGGCCAGGGCCGCCGTTGCTGCCAGAAAACCCGAATGCCGTCCCATGAGCTTGATCAGCCCGATACCGTTGGGGTAGGCTTCTGATTCATTATGGGCACCTTTGATGGCCTGGGTGGCCACATCAACGGCCGAGTCAAAGCCAAAGGACCGGGAAACCAGAAAAATATCGTTGTCAATGGTTTTGGGAATTCCCACCACAGATATTTTGAGATTGCGATTTTCGATTTCATCGGCAATCTTTTTGGAAGCCATGATGGTACCGTCACCGCCCACCATGAATAAAATTCCCACACTCATACGTTCCAGGCAGTCCACCACAACCCCGATATCCTGGCTGCCCCGGGAAGAGCCTAAAATGGTGCCGCCCATATCCTGTATACCGGCTACAGATGCAGGGGTAAGTTCCATGAAATCATGTTTGTATTCCGGAACAAATCCCTGAAGTCCATGGCGGATGCCGTGGATGGTTTTCACATGGTAAATATGATACAGCTCCAGTACAATGGCCCGGATAATGTCATTCAACCCCGGACAGAGACCGCCGCAGGTCACAATGGCGCATTTAAGCTTGCTGGGATCGAAATATATCTTTTCCCTGGGTCCGGCCTGTTCAAAGCTGAGAAGTTTCTGCCCGGCAGCAAGAATATTTTCTATATATTCGGTCTGAACATCCACGATGATGCGGGATTCATCTGAAATAAAACATTTTTTTTCTTTGCCTGATCGGTCTGCCCGTATTATGGGAGAAGCAATATTGGCTTTTCCGAGAACCGGGATTTTTGTGCTCAGGTCCTGGGTTATCATTGGCTGCCTCCGTTGAATGTAAAAGATCCTTTTCCAAGGATGTCATGCAGGTGTAAAAGGCCCTGCAGCCGGTTTTTTGTATCTACAATAGGCAATACCGTGATCTCATATTTTTCCATGAGATTCAGGGCATCATACAGGTAATCCTCCACCCCCAGACAGTGGGGATTTCTGGTCATGATATCAGCCACCGGCATTTTTGCAAAATCACTGATTCCCCGGGCCATGGCATGCCGGATGTCACCATCAGTGATAATACCCAGCACCTGGCGGTCCCGGTTGAGCACCAGTACAGCCCCCAGGCTGAACTGGTCCATGGTTGCAAGGGCGGTTGCCATGGTTTCACCCAGAAAAGCACAGGGTGCCCGGGTTGTCTTGAACATGATTTCTCCCACCTGACAGGCGAGCCGCTGGCCCAGCGCACCGCCGGGATGAGATTTCATGAAATCACTTTTTTTGAATTTCTTTTTTTCAATCAGCACAATGGCCAGGGCATCTCCCATGGCCAGCTGGGCAGTGGTGCTGCAGGTCGGGGTCATATTAAAGGGACAGGCTTCTTTTTCCACCCCGGTATCGATCACCAGATCACAATACCGGGCCATGGTGGATAAAGGATTTCCTGTAAACCCGGCCAGGCGGCATCCGATATCCCGGATTACCGGCAGCAGCTGGTTGAGTTCACTGGTTTCTCCGCTGTTGGAAATAGCGATGAACACATCATGGGGGCTCACCATGCCCAGGTCTCCGTGCACCGCTTCCACCGGATGCAGAAACATGGCATTGGTGCCGGTGCTGCTCAAAGTCGCTGCAATTTTACGTCCGATAAGACCGGATTTTCCGATCCCGGAAATAACCACCCGGCCCGGGGAGGCACAGATATCATGTACAAGGGTTTCAAATGCAGCATCCAGTTTTTGGGCCAGGTGTAAAATACCCTGGGCTTCGATTTTCAGAACATCAATGGCTGTGGAAATAATCATGGTTGTGTGATTCATCTGGTTGTGGTTGGTGATATTTAAGATTTCCAGATAAGAGTTATACACTTTTTGCCGGGGTTTGCCCACAAAAAAATCTGTGGTTTTCCTGCCGGATGAAATAATCTATGATTGACACCCTGTCTGATTTTATGATATTTGATTAAGGTTTACCGTTTCAGGCAGGTATGTGCCAGAAAAAAACAGCCCAAAATATCCGGAAAAAGGGGTTTTTGGGTTTTTATAAATCAAACCAACAGGAATTAGGGATTTTATCATGATTTGTACCACCGTAAGAGAAGGTGATGACTGTGTGTTTATGACAGCTGCCGGCTGCAGCTATAATGAAGGCCATTGTCTGCCGGTTGTGGAGGAATGCATGGGGTGCCAGAGAATTTCCGAGTATCCCACAGGCATGTACTGCACAGCAGCACCGGACCCGTCTTTAAAATGGAAAAACGGCAACTGCAACATTGCTACCCATATCAAGACCGTTGCTGCAGGCAAAAAACAAAAACTTAACCCCATCAAAGCATCCAAGAGAAAATAGTTTTTTTGACCGCTATTATGAACTCTGTGGTTTTTTCTCCTGTAAAGCTGCAGAGTTTTTCATTTCAGGGTGCTGACATGGCTGCGGCCGCCTTTTTTTGACCCTGATATTTTGCTTAGGAAATATACCAATGAATGTGATTGCACAGCAGTTGAACACCACCATCACACAAGCCAATCCCCATATTTATGACATGCTTTCCGATATGGGAAAAGCATTGTTTTTTCCCAAAGGGATTTTAAGCCAGAGTGCAGAGGCCAAAACCAAAGCCCATAGAATCAATGCCACCATCGGCATTGCAAAACAAGGCGGCAGTGTACTGAGTCTGCCCTGTGTCACCCGGTATATCACCGGTATTGCGCCGGATGCTTATCTGCCCTATGCCCCGTCTTTCGGCATCCCCGGTCTGCGGGAGCAATGGAAAAAAAATCTGTTTCAAAAAAACCCCTCTCTGGAAGGCAGTGTTGTCAGCCTGCCGGTGGTGACTTCGGGCATCACCCATGGTGTCAGTGTGTTCTCAGATATGTGGGTGAACAACGAAGATGTCATTGTGATGCCGGACATGATGTGGGGCAACTATAACATGACCTTTACAGTGCGCAACCACGCAAAAATCGTACATTTCAAAGCCTATGATGATGCATTGACCCGGTTCAATGTG
This sequence comes from Desulfotignum sp., assembly GCA_011390235.1. The sequence goes on along the minus strand of JAABSS010000039.1, from coordinate 1,388 downwards.
GAAGATTTTGCATCTGTGCTCCAGACCCGGGCTGCACAGAATGACAAAGTGGTGGTAATGCTTAATTTTCCCCACAATCCCAGCGGATATTCTCTGAGCAAAAAAGAGGCTGACCAGGTGGCTGCCATTCTTCTGGACACGGCACAAAAAGGGACGAATGTGGTGGCTGTCTGTGATGATGCGTATTTCGGACTGTTTTTTGAAGAACAGACCAGTAAGGAATCTTTGTTTGCAAAACTTGCGGGCAGGCACAAACGGCTTTTGGCTGTTAAGCTGGACGGCGCCACAAAAGAAGACTATGTATGGGGATTTCGGCTTGGTTTTATCACCTATGGCCTTGCAGCGGACCAGGGAACAGAAGATATTTACCAGGCCCTTGAACAAAAAACCGCCGGCTGCATCAGGGGCAATATTTCCAATGCCTCCCACCTGGGCCAGACCATTCTGCTCAAGGCCATGGCCGATCCTGACTACCATGCCCAGAAACAGGAAAAATTCACTCTGCTCAAACAGCGGGCCGCCTTGATAAAAAAAACGTTGAAGAACCCGGCATATGCATCCTATTTTGATGTATATCCCTTTAATTCAGGATATTTCATGTGCATCCGCCTCAAGGATGTGCATGCGGAACAATTGCGCCTTCACCTGCTGGACGCTTACGGGGTGGGACTGATTGCCATCGGCGAGAATAATATCCGGATAGCGTTTTCCTGCCTGGAAGAAAAAGATGTGATACCCTTGTTTGATATCATTGTCAGCGGCATCAAGGACCTTCGCAAAACCTGAGACACCGAAAGGACTGCGAACGTGGGAACACTTGATTTTAAAATGGCCTTCAGATGGTCGTTTTATTTTGTGCTCATCGGCCTGATCGCAGGCCTTGGGGCTGTTGCCTTTCATTATCTGTGCGGCCTTGGCATGCACTATTTTCTGGATATGATGGCAGGGTATAGGCCGGATTCACCTGCCGGCGAACACGCCCTGCTGCCCTCCACCACAACGCCGTTCAACCGGTGGATGCTGCTGATTCTGCCGGCCCTGGGAGGCATCGTGTCCGGCTGGCTGGTGTATACCTTTGCACCTGAAGCAGAAGGCCATGGTACAGATGCTGCCATTGACGCATACCACAACAAGGGCGGAATGATCCGGGGCAGGATTCCCATCATCAAGACCATTGCTTCCACCATCACCCTGACCACCGGCGGATCCGGGGGCAGGGAAGGGCCCATTGCCCAGATCGGTTCCGGGTTCGGCTCATTTCTGGCCACCCGGTTCAAACTGTCGGAAAGAGAACGCCGTATCATGATGGCCGCCGGTATCGGTGCCGGGGTGGGCAGTATATTCCGGGCCCCTCTGGCAGGCGCCCTTTTTGCCGCCGAGGTGTTGTA
>JAABSS010000038.1 GCA_011390235.1 Desulfotignum sp. | reverse complement strand
GGTGGCATACTGTGTTTTCTGCCTGGTATTCGGCTGGGGATCATTGTTTGATTCTCCCGGGTTCAAATTTCAAAACCCGCTGGAGCTGGGACCTTATATTATACTGGCAGGGGTTCTGGTGGTGTTCGGCTATATATATGTCAAGGTGTTTTACGGCCTGGTGGATTTTTTTAAAAAACTTGCGGTCCCCAACCATATAAAACCGGCCATTGGCGGGCTGTGCACCGGTATTATCGGTTTTTTTCTGCCCTATACCCTGGCATTCGGCTATGGCATGGCCCAGAATGCCATCTTCAACCAGGTGGCCATTC
>JAABSS010000049.1 GCA_011390235.1 Desulfotignum sp. | reverse complement strand
CATGGAACGGACAAACGATCAGAAGATAAAAATCATGGTGTCAGACAGCGGCAATGGTTTTGATCCGGATGCATTTGTGGAAACACAAGACAATACCACTTCTCTGGGACTGTTCAGTATCCAGGAACGGTTAAAAGATATTGGCGGCCGGATGAAGATTGCATCCGCACCGGGTCAGGGAGCTACGGTGACCCTGACCGCACCGGCCCGGGAAACCGATGACATCCCCGCCTCCGGACCCGGATACGATAGACGGGCAGAAGACCGGGCCGCGATATCGGTCCGCCATCCAAAAGACAGTATCGGCATTCTCATCGTAGATGACCACAAACTGCTGCGCGAAGGGCTTGCGGGTCTGCTGGGGATGGAACCGGGCTTTGAGGTCCTGGGTGAGGCGGCAGATGCAGATACGGCCATTGATTTGGCGCAAAAGCTGGAACCGGATGTGATTATCATGGATGTGAACCTCGGCGAAACCAACGGCATAGATGCCACCCGGCAGATTCTGTTTAAAAAACCCCATATCAAAGTGGTCGCGCTTTCCATGCACAGTGATAAAAAAGTGATCAATGCCATGTATCACGCCGGGGCATCTGTGTTTCTCAACAAGACGGTGCCCTCGGACGAGCTCATCGCCAAAGTGCGTGATTGCCTGTCTGGTGGCTGATCCTGCCTGTCTTCTACCTGGTGTCTTGACCCAAGGCTTCAAAGCCTGAAACAATATCCAGCAGCTCTTCTGTGATGGACATCTGGCGCAGCTGGTTGTACTGGCTTTCAAGGTCGTCCATCAATTCTTCAATATTTTTCTGGGCCCCCTGCATGGCTGCCAGACGGGCCGCATTTTCACTGGCCAGAGATTCCACAAAGGCTCTGAATATGCTGATAAAAAGATATTCCTGAATCAGTCTGGACAACAGCCGGCCCGGTTCCATGGTGAACATGGGCAGGCTTTTAGAATCCCAGGTGCGATAGCGGTGCTGTGCCAGCCACCGGGCATCGATGGGCAGCAATTGAACCGTATGGGGGGTGTATCCGGCAGCGGATTTTGGCCGGGCATGAAACAAAAGCACATGGTCCACATCTGTTTTGGCCTGCCAGGTGTCAATGGCCATCAGAATTTCTCCCACATGGGGGGTGATGGTATGCACGGAACCGGGCAGTTCCCTTATTTCATCGCAATGGATGCCGGCATCTTCCAGCAGCCCCCCCGCCCTCATTCCCGCACAGACTACGGGAATCTGTCCTGCATCTTTGCCGGTTTGCGTCAGTTGGTCCAGGGCATGGGATGTCACCTGTTCGTTGAGTGATCCGCACATGCCCTGGTCTGATCCGAATATGACGGCCCCGGGTTTTTTTCTGGCAGAACGCCGGGTATGCAGCCGGGTATCCGGATCATGGCGCAGCACGATTCCCAGCGCCATATCAAGGGTCTGGGCATAGTCCACAAGCGAGCGGGATGCGTCTTCATACTGGCGGATATTCACGGCTGCCAGCGACTTCATGGTCCGCACCACGGAGTGCAGATCACCCGTACTGTCGATCCGGCGTTTAAGCTGCGCCAGGGTCTGCATCAGCAGATTCTCCCGTGATTGATTTTACGGCGTTTTGCGCCGCCTGAACCAGGGTGTCAATGGCTTTTTCATCAATTTTCTCCCCTGCGGCGATCTTCTCCATCACCGCTTGGTGGTCGGTATTGGCAGCCTTGCGTATCTTTTTCTGGGCTTTGGATATATCAGCCAGTGCAATATCATCCAATACCCCGTGGGTCAGGGCAATCAACACGGCAATCTGATCCGCTGCCGGCAGAGGGGAATACCGGTATTGCTTCAAGATTTCGCGTATCCTTCGCCCCCGGGACAGTTTTGTCTGGGTTTCTTCATCCAGTCGGGCACCAAAACGGGAAAATGATTCCAGTTCTTCAAACTGGGAATAGGTAAGGCGCAGGTCTCCGGCAACGGTCCGGTAGGCCGGCAGCTGGGCTTTGCCCCCCACGCGGGATACGGATTTTCCCACATCCACGGCCGGCAGTATGCCTTCTCTGAAAAACAGCGGTGACAGATAAATCTGCCCGTCGGTGATGGAAATCAGGTTGGTGGGAATGTATGCGGAAATATTTTGTGCTTCGGTTTCAATGATGGGCAGGGCGGTCAAAGAGCCCCCCCCATTGTCTTCAATCAGATGCGTGGACCGTTCCAGCAGGCGGGCATGGATATAAAAAATATCACCGGGATAGGCTTCCCTGCCCGGGGGCCGGCGCAGCAGCAGGGATAACTCGCGATAGGCCCGGGCATGGCGGGTCAGATCATCATATACGATGAGGACATCTTTTCCCTGATGCATGAAATGCTCTGCCATGGCCGTGGCCGTATAAGGGGCCATAAACTGCAGGCCCGGCGGATCTTCTTCCGTGGACACCACGGCAAACGAATAGGACATGGCATCATTTTCCGTAAGTTCGGCAATGACCTTGGCAAGGGCGGATCCCCTTTTTCCGATACCGCAGTAGATGCAGATCACATCCTTTCCCTTCTGGTTGGCAATGGTGTCCAGCGCAATGGCGGTTTTTCCGGTCTGCCTGTCCCCCAGGATCAGTTCGCGCTGCCCTCTGCCGATGGGAATCAATGTATCTATGACGGTGATGCCTGTCTGTAACGGGGTGCTTACCGGGGCACGGTCCATGATTTCCGGGGCCGGCTGTTCCACCGGCCGAAGGGATGTCTGGGAAAGGGATTCTTTATTGTCTATGGGGTTTCCCCGGGCATCCACCACCCGGCCGATGAGTGCGTCACCCGTGGGAACGGACATGACTTTTTCCGTGCGGTTTACCTCTCCGCCGGCACCCAGGGTATCGGTTTCATCCAGCATGATGACCCCGATGACATCCATGTCCAGATCAAATGCCATGCCATATGCATTCGGGGTACACAGCAGCAATTCCTCAGACTGCACCCCTTTGAGACCCGCAACCGTTATAATACCCGAACTGATGGATGCAATGCGGCCGAAATCCCGCACATGCAGTTCAGGATCCAAGCTGTCCAGTCTGTCGGCCATGGTGGATATAAAATCATCCATGACATGCTGTAGTTCATTGTTGTTGCGGTTCATGATCTTTGCTTTCAATGGCCTGGTTTATCTGTTTTTCCAACGCACTGACATAGTCGTGGGCATGCCAGGTCATTTTTTTGCCGCCGGCAGCAAACGCAATCCCGAACACCAGTTCCGGTTTGACATCAAATGCAATATCCTGCAAATCCGGCAGCTTTTGTGATACTGTTTTTTGAATTGATTTCTGCTGGCTTTCGGACAAATCAAATCCCGTGCTCACCCGGGGTTGTGTTTCCACCTCCCGGGGCAGGTCTTCTTTGTCCAGGGCCTCAAACCGGGACAGAAATTTTTTCACCGCCTGGTCCTGGGCACGGGTATCTGCCAGATGGGACAGGGTTTTTTCAACCGTATCAAAAATAAGACGGGCCGCCTGTTTTTTAAACCGGTCAAAAAAAGAGGCTTTTTCCTGTTCCAATGCATTCTGCCACTTGTTTTTCAAGCCGTCCACTTCATCACGGGCCTCTTTGATCAACGATTCGCGCCGCTCTTTGGCGTCTTTGTCTGCCTGTTTCAACCTGGCAGCCCACTCATCTTCCAGGGATTGTGTCTTTTTTTCAAAGTTTTTTCGGGCGTCTTCTGCAGCGGCTTCCTGTTCCGCTGCCTTGTCAAAGCGCTCTTTGATATTGTTTTCCCGCTGGTCCATGGCCTGTTTGATCCGGTCAAACAAAAATATCTTCAACAGCACCAGCAGGATCAAAAAATTAACGACCTGGGCACCCACTGTAAACCAGTCAATCAACATGATATCCCTCTCAATTGGCTGCTGAAATCACATAATCCCAGAACGGGTTGGCAAACAACAGGATCATGGAAACCACAAAACAGTATATGGCGGTTGATTCGATCATTGCCAGTCCCACAAAAAGGGTGCGTGTGATGGTGTTTTTTTCATCCGGCTGCTGGGCGATGGAACTCAAGGCGCTTGCCACGGCCCGGCCTTCACCGATGGCCGGGCCGATGGCCCCCACCGCAATGGTAAGACCGGCTGTGATAACAGATGCCATACCGATAAAACTGATACTGCTCATATCATAATCTCCTTTACTGGTTGTCGTCTTTTTTTGTATCTGTCTGGTCCTGGACCTGGGTGGCGGATGCGATATACACCATGGCCAGAACGGCAAAAATATAGGCCTGAATCAGCCCGGTCAAAAGTCCGAGCAACTGCAGGATTACCGGAAAAACAAAGGGAATGATGGCCAAAAGGATGGCCACAATCTTTGAACCGCTCATGATATTGCCGAAAAGCCTGACCGCCAGGGCCAGGGTCCGGGACAATTCCCCCATGATATTGAAAGGCAGCATGAACACGGTGGGCTGAATGTATTGTTTGAGATAACTGCCCAGACCCTTTTGGGCAATGCCGAACAGGGGCACGGAAATAAACACACAGATTGCCAGGGCGGCCGTGGTGGAAAGGGATGCGGTGGGCGATTCATATCCCGGCACCACGGTGAGCAGGTTGCAGGCGGCAATAAAAACAAACAGGGTACCGATAAACGGCATATATCTTTTTGCTTTCTGCCGGCTGATTTCACTGATCTGGTCCTGGATACCGGTCACCAGAATTTCCAGTATGTTCTGCCAGGCACTGATTTTTGGCTCTGTGGACAGACGTCTGGTGACAAGCCAGGATCCGATTACCAGCAAAGCCATTACCACCCAGGTAAACACAATGGTCAGGTTGAGTGTGATAAAATGGTATTGAAAAAACACCACCTGGTCCGGGGAGATCTGCTTGATATCCATAAAATTCATGTGCGTGATCCTTTTGTACCCAAAAAAACACCGGGCTGGAGTGTAAAAATAAAAATTTTGCGCATGATCCATATGCCTGCAAGGCACGCAATCATCCCGATCCATTCTCCATTGCCCACCATAAAAACGGCAGTGAGGGTAACCAGAGACCGCAAAACAAAACCGGCGACAAAAATCAGGCCCCAGGATCGTGTACCGGCAAACCATTGTATGGTCAGCCACAGACCCCCAAAATGAAAACATCCGATCACCATCCCCGCAGGCAGGCAGTACAGCACTTGTTGGAAATCCCCGGGTGTCATTGATATCCTACTCTTTTTTTCTGCTTTCGCGTTTTATCCAGTACCATGCGTTCCAGCACCCCACCACCACGCCGGTCAACAGCAGTGTCAATGTCCAGGAAGGCCTGCCCGGCCAGGTTTTGTCCAGCCAGAGACCCAAAAACGTTCCCAGGATTGTGGGAATGGCCACAGACCAGCCCACCAGCCCGAACATGCCCAGGCCGAACCAGACGGGGTGATCCGCATCGCGGGCAGCCAGTTTGCGTTCCTGCTTTGTTTCAATGGTTTTTGAAAATTTTTTGTCTTCCGGTATATCAGGCATTGTTCTGAAACTCCATAAAACGGCGGATAAATCCGGCTTCGATGCGGGTGGCTGACGTACGCATGTTTTTTTCCTTTTGTTTTTGTTTCAAAAAGTCATTTTCCACGGTGTTTTTCAAGGATGCCAGATTCTTATCTTTCACAGCCCTGCGCGTGGAGATGAAAACCGTATCCCCTTTTTTCACCAGCACCCCTTCCATCACCGCCATGTGCTGCTCTTCGCCATTTTCATCATGGAAACTCACGATACCCGGTGCCAGTGCACTCACAAAATCCACATGCCGGGGAAACAGGCCAAAAGATCCGTTCATTCCTTCCGCAGTGATCTTTTGCACCCGGATGTCCAAAAAAACATGGGTGGGAAGCATCACCTTGAGTTTCATGATGTTTTGGCCTCATCGATACTGCCGATCATATACAGGGCTTGTTCAGACCGGTCTGAAAATTTGTCATCCAGAATCTGCCGGCATCCCTCCAGGGCATCTTCAATACTCACGGACCGGCCGTCATAACCGGTAAACTGTTCGGTCACAAAAAACGGCTGGGTCAAAAACCGTTCCAGGCGCCTGGCCCGGTGAACGGTCTGGCGGTCTTCTCTGGACAGCTCTTCAATGCCCAGCATGGAAATAATATCTTTGAGATTTTCATATTCAGCCAGCGTTTTTCGAATTTCACCGGCAATGCGGTAGTGCTCTTCCCCCACAATATCAGGGGTCAGCATGCTGGAGTTGGACTGAAGCGGATCAACCGCCGGATAAAGGCCTTCCCCCGCTTTTTTCCGGGACAGGACAATGCTGGACGACAGATGCCCGAAGGTGTGGACTGCGGCAGGGTCCGTAAAATCATCCGCAGGCACATATACCGCCTGCACCGAGGTGATGGAACCGGTGGTGGAGTTGGTGATCCTTTCCTCCAGCTCGGCAAGTTCGGTACCCAGGGTGGGCTGGTATCCCAGGCGTGACGGCAGCCGTCCCAGCAGTCCGGAAACCTCCATGCCTGCCTGGATAAAACGGAAAATATTGTCTATAAGCAGAAACACATCCTGATTGAGATCATCTCTGAAATATTCCGCCATGGTCAGTGCGGAATGGCCCACACGAAACCGTGCCCCCGGGGGTTCATTCATCTGTCCGAACACCATGATGGTCTTGTCCAGTACGCCTGCCTCCTGCATTTCATGGTACAATTCCTCTCCTTCTCTGCACCGTTCCCCGATGCCGCAGAACAGACTGACCCCTTCATGGATGCCCACCATATTGTGTATCATCTCCATGATCAGAACGGTTTTTCCGACACCGGCACCGCCGAAAAGCCCGCTTTTGCCGCCCTGTTCCAAAGGGGAGAGAATATCGATCACCTTGATGCCGGTTTCAAAAATCCGGGTGGATACTCTCTGTTTGTCCATTGACGGCGGAGATCCATGAATGGTCCGAAAGGTTGCATCCTGAACCGGGTCCTTCTTGTCAATGGGGTCTCCAAACACATTCAGGGCCCGCCCCAGCAGTGATTTTGCCACCGGCACCTCAAGGTGGCGCCCGGTATCCCGGATATGTGATCCCAAAGCAAGTCCCTGGGTACTGGTCAGGGCAATACCGCGGATGGTTTGATCATCAAGGTGCAGAATCACTTCAATCTGTATGGTGTCATCTTTGCCGCAGATCAGCATATTGTGCAGTTGTGGAATATCATCTGAAAATCGGGCATCCACCACATTTCCCCGGATTGAGATGACCATTCCTGTATTCGGATCTGATGTTGTATCGGAAGACATCTTTGTTCAGCACCTCTTCTGTCAAATAGTCAAATAATTATCAAATCTGATGCCGTTTAGGCCAGGTCGGTGCTTTCGTCTATGGAACACTGGTTGTCCGGGCAGAACAACCGCAGCCAGACACCTTTGGTTTCTTTATCGCTTATGCTGCCCACCGGCAGGGTGATCTGGTCATTTTCCACTGAACAGGCCCCTTCAGGACAGTCCACTTCAACCCATATGCCTTGTTTTCCTATCACTGCCTTTTGCTTTTCATCGGGCAGTTCAGATATTTCATGTTCTGGAAGAATGCGGGCGTTTTCAATGAATACTTTGAACCGGGAGTCTTTCATGATATTTCTCCTTGTATTAAATGATCAAATAGGGCTTGAAGCACCTTAAGTCAGTTTTTTTTCATATATTCTATCTGTGCAATATCCGCTTCAATGATTCTGTTTTCATCTTCAGAATCCATGTTGGTGACATCCATAATAAATTTCTCCGGATCCCCACTGGCGGGAACCGGAATCCCGACAAATTCAGAAGGGATGTCCTTCAATTTTACGGTATAGGTATTTCCACTTTGCCGGTTCATTGCAATGATCTGTTGAATTTGGTCTGTTTGTTCCGATCCCACGACTATTCCTTTCATTTGTTTGTTTTACTGCTTTCTTGGCGTACGATATACGGTAAAACAGCAAAATGCAATACATGGATTCCTGTAATATGGCCGAATGAAACATGCACACAGCCTGTAACATCATGAGGGCGTGACGGCAATTTCCCCGTACAAAGGCAAATGATCCGATACCATACGGGTTTCATAATTCATGGGCACTTTGACATCCTTCACGGAGAAATGGCGGGAAATAAAAATATGATCGATCCGTCTGACCGGCAGCCAGGAAGCAAAGGTGGGTCTTGGATACCGCCTGTTTTTAAAAACCTTCTGGATATCGGCAAGGTGCCTGGAAAGGGTTTTGTACACAAATGATCCCGGTCCGGCATTAAAATCACCGCACAGGATCAGGGGCAGCCGGGAACGGGTGTCATTGCAGATCCACCTGCTGCCGGCCAGGGCCGCAGCCTGCAGTTTGCGGTCTTTGGCCCGCAGACCCAGGTGGGTGTTCAGCACCTGTACATGGCCCAGTGGTGATTCAATCCGGGCCATCATCACCCCGCGGTTTTCCAAAGGTTTTGCTGCAAACGCGGCCGGCAGGCACCCGCAGTTCAGGTCATATATGGGAAACCGGCTCAGGATGGCCAAACCGTATCTGCCGCTGGGGCTTTCCTTGAGTGTAAAAAAATCAAACGACATGTCCATGTGATCAGCCAGATAGGCTGCCTGGTTGATATAACCGGACCGCCGGTGACCGACATCCACTTCCTGAAGTGCAACAATATCCGCACGGAACCCTGCAATCAGTTTGGCTGTTCTGGCAGGATTGTATCTGCGATCCATGTTCCGGCAGGAATGAATATTATAACTGAGAATTTTCAGGGTGTTCATGGGATACATATCCGTTTCGATAGTCTTGTATCAGGTGTCTGAGATCCCGGGGGCGCAGATACGTAGTTTTTGTATTCAGATATTGGGGAAGCACGACCATACCGCGGGTTTCTTCCCAGCCGGGACCCCCGTGGGCACCGCTTTCAATATTGAATGACAGGGGCGTATCCGTGGGATCCCATCCGGAAATCACAATGTCCCCGGCATCCGCATGACGGCAGACCCGTGCCAGATCTTCGGCCGTCTGGGCGGCAAACGGATGATCTTTTCCCAGGACCATTAAAAACTGCTGCGCCAGATCAAAGGTCCCCTGTGCGTTCACGGCAACAATGGACTGGTTGTCCCTGTAAAGCACCAGAGGGATGTGAACCGATTGGACCAGCGCCCCGGCAAACTTGCGCACAAATTCCCTGGAGGGAGTGCCCGGCACATACACATGGCCCAGCGGCCCCATGGTGGTAATCTCTATTTTTTCCCGGGATACCGGACCGCTGTCTTTTTGCAGGTTTTCAGAAAACGGCCGGTTCATTATATATGCCCGGGCTTTTTTGTACAGCCCGTCCAGGGTATTGTCGTAAGATCCTGAATGTGCATGCGCTGCATCCGGATTCAGGTCATCATAGGCGTTGCGGATGGCCTCTTTCACCGGAACCCCATAGCGGCTGCCGTACCAGACGACCGTTTCCTGCCCGTGATCGGAATAGATGATGGTTTCGTATTTTCTGCAGCTGGATTGACCGGCTGCCCTGCAGATATCCTTGATGGTGTCATCAATGCCCTTGAGGCTCCAGTGGGCGAACATGGATCCCGGTCCCCTGCGGTGGGCCTGTTCATCATAGCCCAGAAAACTGGCACATACAATGGGAACGCCGCTGCCCACAGCCAGCTTGGTCCGGAACGAGACCAGTTCTCTGAGTATGACACAGATTAAAATGCGGGCAGGGATAAATACGAGTTCTTTGATAAATTTTCTATCCTGAACCAGACCCCGGAAAAAATCGGTCACCGCCAGAAAAAATTCAATGATGGTCACCCCCAGAATCCGCACAAACTTTCCCGTATGTAAAATGAGCAGAAAAACCAGTTTCAACGGATTCACCGTGCGGGCAATGGATTCCAGTGTCATGGTCTGGGAGCAGTACCGGGCCTGGGCCGCCCCTCCCGTAAAAATGGTGGAATAGGTGTGTCCCCCGGACAGCAGCGGAGCGCCGGATTTTTCCAGACGGTCGCCAATACGGTTGGCGGTCTGGGGATAAAAACTGACGTGCCGCTGTTGTTCGCTGCGGGATATGAACTCAAATGCCGGCACACAGGATTTGACCCCGTAAAAAAGCTCGCCCTGAAAAGCCGGGGTGGTGGAAGGCATACCCGAATACATGGGTTTATAAGCCCACCGGCCGTTACGTATCTGCTTTTCAAGAAAGGGCAGCCGGCCGGCTTGCAGGGCTTTTTGAAACTGGGTCATGGAAAGTCCGTCTATCTGAATCAGAACCAGTCCCGGAACATCTTCTGCAGTATCCGATTGCGGCAGGCCCAGCAGCCGCATTGACCATTTGTTCCGGGAAATATTTTTGAAAAACCACTGGACCCTCTGTTTGAATCGGACAAACATCCTGGTTATCCCCTGTCACTGTTTTTTTTTCTGCGTTTTTGCTCATAATTTTTTTCCTGCCTGACCTGGGCCGCTTTTTCTCTGTTCTGCTCGTCCACTGCCTGGTGATGAGCAGTTTCCCCATCACTGTCTTTTGACCGTTTTCCCAGGGAATAGATGGTTTTTTCCCGGCCGTACAGAACCAGGGTATCTCCGGGATATATTTGGGTTTCCCCCCTGGGTACCCCCACATAACTGCCGTCATCACGATGAATTCCTAAAATCAGTATACCTTCCTTGTTCAGGCTGCACCGGGCCAGGTTTTTGTGGGCAAGCCAGTCATTTTTTTCCACGGGCAGCTCCCGGACGCAATATTCGCCGGAAAGGTTCAAAAGTTCTGTGAAATCCAGTATTTTCAATTTTTGCCAGCGGCCCAGGGCCTTTTTCATGGCCTGGTTCATCCAGATTTCGATATGCCTGGATCTGGCAAGAAACCACAATGCGCACACCCCGGCCAGCAGCCACAACAGACGTACCAATCGCTGGGGATCATCGCCATTGGATCCGAAAGACAGAATAAGTGAAATAATGATACTGACAAAACCGGCACTCCTGGCGATCATCAGCCAGGTGATGATTTTTCTTCTGGCCGGATTCCCCATGATTTTTTCAGCCTCACCAGTGGTAAAACCGGTTCCGGTGAATGCGGACCGGGCCTGGAAACTGGCCAACTCCCAGGACAAACCCGTCAGATGAAGGGCAATGCTTGCCAGGCGTATGACCACCATGGACACGCCCAGTACGGTCAATGATGCGATGATGCCGATGATACCTGCCATGCTATGCCGTTCCTTTCCTATACACGGAATCGGAACCGCTTTGTATGTCTCCTGATTTTCCATTCCCTTTTTTGTTCACTTTTTTACCCCCTTGCCTTTCGTTGTCTGATTTTTTGATTTTCCAGTGTCCGCAATGATGGGAATACCATTTTTTCACTCTCTTTTCGTCTATCCATACCATAAAGGAAAAATTATACCTGATTGTCTGAGATAGAAAATGCATGGTTTTATGCATATGGATATCAATCATCATGTATTTTTAACCGGTTTACCGGCAGTATACATACCCTGTATCGTTCAAATGGGTAAAATCCCCTATTTACCCGACAGGTCCCTGCCGCGTAAAGTGAGTAAAAATATACAGAACAAAGGGAGGAAATTTTCCATGAAAAAAAACAACCGTTTACGGTATGTCATCCTGGCGCTGGTGCTGTTTCTGGGCCTGGTATGGTCCCTGGTTTCGGCTTCCCAGCAGGCAGATACCTACCCCAACTCCCGCTTTGTGGCATATCCCCAGTGGCTCAAGGCCCATCTGGATGATACAGATCTGGTCATTGCAGATGTAAGAACCGATGATCATTTTGACGGGGCACTGATCCCCGGTGCCATCCGGCTTCCCTGGTCTGCGTTCCGATTCAATGATATCGGCAATAATGTGGCATCGACGTTTATCGGTATTGCCCGGGCCCAGGATATTCTTGGCCGTCACGGCATTACACCGAAAGATACCATCGTTCTGTACGATTCCGTGGAACGGGACGGAGGGGCCACGGCATCCTATGTTTTCTGGGTTCTGGATATCCTGGGACATGAAAACAAAAAGATTCTCGTGCGCGGCATTGATGGATGGAAGGATGCCGGCTATGACCTGGTCACCACACCGGGTGGAACAGAGCCCCTGCTTTATCAGGCGCCTGCAGAAAACATACGAAAGCACCAGCTCATTGGCGGTGAGTTTGTGTATAAGCAGCTCGGCGATTTCTGTTACCAGATCATCGATGTGCGCTCACAAGCGGAATATGTGGGTGAAAAAGGCACCAAAGGCCTTGACGGAACCCCGTTGAAACTCGGGCATATCCCGACAGCCGTCAACATCAATTATCAGGATGCATGGACCGATCTGGACACAAAGGGGATCAAACCCTATGCACAGCTCCAGACCCTTTACGCCGGCCTGGATGCATCCAAAGCCGTGATTGTTTACTGCAATTCAGGCAGACGAAGCGCCTTTTCCTATTTTATACTCCGGTTGATGGGATTTGACAGGGTGTATACCTATGAACCGTCATGGAAAGAGTGGGGGAACCCGGACAAATTTTTTCCCGTGGAAACCAGGGAAAACACATTGGCAGGCAGCATGCTGCCCACCCCTTCAACAGCCACCCGGACCGTCTCAAACCGGAAATCTGACACAAAAACATCACAAGACAGATCCGGTTCAGGCAAACCTGCAGGCGGCTATATGTCATGCGGAGGTTGATCATGGATAAAAAAAACACCTCCCCCCTTTATTGGTCGTGGCTTCCAGCGGCATTTGCACTGGCAGGCATCATTGTATTTATTTTTGCGACATTCGGGCCTCCAGCCTCTTCCAGCGGTTTTGTCAGCTTATTAAAAGGAGCTGTCCAGACAGTTGCGCCGGATTATGTTGAAAACAACCCCCATTACGCCACGATGCCGGACACCGGTTCCTGGCTCTTTGCCTTTGTTCTGGGCATGGCCATCGGTGGTTTTGCCGCCGGCCGCACCGGCAGAATACCGGTAAGAGATATCCCGGAAATATGGGAAAAACGGTTCGGGAACAGCCGGATCAAACGATTTGCCGCCACTTTTGCCGGTGGGTTCATCATACTTTTCGCCGCCAGACTGGCAGGCGGCTGTACCCTGGGGCTGTTTATTTCCGGATCCACACAGCTGGCTGTCAGCGGGTTGTATTTCGGGGTACTTATTTTTGCCGTTGCCATGGTCACGGCCCGTCTCGTTTACGGCAAAACTGGAAAGGAGGATTAATGGGTTCAGAAATATGGCTGGGGTTATTCTCCGGCATTGCCTTTGGATTTGTGATCCAGCGTGTCGGCGCAACCAATGCAGATAAAATGGCACGGGCACACCTGATGCTCGAAAGTGATATTCCCAAATTCATGCTCATGGCGGTGATTCTCTCAGCCATAGGGCTTTTAGGACTGGAGACCGCCGGTGTGGCCAATACCCGGGTGCTGCCCACCAGTCTGGTGGCCACGGGCGTAGCAGGTATTTTGTTCGGTATCGGCTGGGGATTTTGCGGATACTGCCCGGGAACCACCTGGGCTGCAGCCGGAGAGGGACGCATGGATGCAGTGTTTGCCCTTATCGGCGGACTGGCCGGTGCAGCGTTTTTTGCCCACCTGCACGAATTTTTCATACCATTGCTGTATGATCCCTTCAATGTAGGCCAGATCACCCTTGCGGACTGGACAGGCAGCATGCCTGCCGCGGTTGTTCTGCTGGTTTTTATATTCGGCCTGTGCATCGGTGCCATCCATATTTTATGGAAGGAAAAAAATGGCAGCCAGGCTCAATAACATATCAGTCGTCTTTCTGGTATCCCTTGTTTTAATGACCATCATCTGTTCCGGATGTCCCGGACCACAGAAAGAGACTGAAACAAACCTGAAAATACCCAGAGGATATGTGGACCGGCTTGATATCCAGATAAAGGACCGGGTGGTTGGATTCGGTCCCTTTGTGGGATATTATTTCAAGCCGGAAAATCCAGAGGACCTGACCCGACTTTCTTTTGTCTGTTTTAATGAAGATCAATTTTATACCCGTGACCTGCCGAAAAACACCCTGTTGTTTGAAGGGGATGCCGTGTTGACACAGCTGACAGACACAGGCTTTGACGTGCCGACTCAGAACCGGATCAACCCGGTGTTTTTTGAAGACGCCCCCCAAAAATGGGTGAATAACCGCCCCCGGCCCCGGGATGAATACCTTCATTTTCATTCCTGTTATGACGGGCAGGGTCCTGTGCTTGCAGGATATTGGATCCGACATCAAGGCAAAGCTTCTTTTACCTATGACATGGGCGGACGTATGGGTCCGGACAGTCCCCTTTACCACGAGGTCCACCCCGGTATTGACAAAGCGTTTGCAAAAATTATGGAATTTGATGCAGGCCCGGACGCCGGGCACGGGTCGAAAGACTAAACGCAACCAGAAAAGGCGCTCAGTATGACCAAAAATGCCCATAACAACGAGCATGACAGCCATCAGGCAAACCACGACAACGGACACCGGGACCATGACCATACAGATCACCATGCCCACATGGTGGCTGATTTCAGGCGCCGGTTCTGGGTGTCAATGATTCTGGGAATTCCCATTGTGCTGCTGTCTCCCATGATCCAGCAATTTATGGGTATCAGCGGCCAATGGGACTTTGCCGGTGATGCCTATATCCAGTTCGGATTTTCCACCATTGTCTTTTTCTATGGCGGATGGCCTTTTTTAACGGGTCTTGTGGACGAACTCACAGAAAAGAATCCGGGCATGATGACCCTGATAGGCCTTGCCATTATTGTTGCATATACCTACAGTTCCGCCGTGGTATTCGGCCTTGAGGGAAAAGTGTTTTTCTGGGAGCTTGCCACCCTCATCATCATCATGCTTTTAGGGCACTGGATGGAAATGCGCTCGGTAATGGGTGCGTCCGGTGCTTTGGAGGAACTGGTCAAACTGATGCCGTCAACGGCCCTTCGCATCACCAAAGACGGTGACACCGAAGAAGTCAAGGTATCACAGCTTGAAAAAGGGGACAAGGTCGCTGTCAAGCCCGGTGAAAAAATACCCACGGACGGCGTCATCGCAGACGGGCGGACCAGCATTGACGAATCCATGGTTACCGGTGAAAGCAGGCAGGTGGAAAAGACCACCGGCGATGAGGTCATCGGCGGCAGCATCAACGGTGATTCCGCCATTGAGGTGGAAATACAAAAAACCGGTGACGACACCTATCTTTCCCAGGTTGTCGACATGGTGAAAAAAGCACAGGCATCCAAATCAAAGGCCCAGAACACGGCGGACCGTGCCGCTTTCTGGCTCACCATCATCGCCCTGACCGCCGGGGGCATCACGTTGGGGGCGTGGCTTTTGGCAGGCAGGGAATTTGTTTTTTCCTTAGAACGGATGGTCACGGTGATGGTGATAACCTGTCCCCACGCCCTGGGCCTGGCGGTCCCACTGGTGGTGGCGGTATCAACCGCCATGGCAGCCAAAAAAGGACTGCTCATCAGAGACCGGACCGCTTTTGAACGGGCAAAAAACCTTGATGTGGTGGTGTTTGACAAAACCGGCACCCTGACCGAGGGCCGTTTCGGAGTTTCTGACATTGTCAGTTTTGGCAGCCTTTCTGAAGAAGAAATTCTAACGCTTGCAGCCGGACTGGAAAGCCGGTCTGAACATTCCATTGCCAAAGGCATTGTCGGGGCGGCAAAAGACCGCAATATTGACATCCCTGATCCTGAAAATTTTGAAGCCATTCCGGGAAAAGGTGCCAAAGCACAAGTAGCCGGTAAAAACATCAAAGTGGTGAGCCCGGGTTTTTTAAAAGAAAATGATATTGCTGTGGCAGACAGCCACCAGGATAAACTGGATCAGCTGGCTGATGAAGGAAAGACACTGGTGTATCTTCTGAAAGATGATCAGGTCGAAGCAGCACTGGCTTTGGAGGACATGATCCGCGAATCGGCAAAAAAAGCCGTGTCCGGATTACAGGAGATGGGCCTGAAGGTGATGATGCTCACCGGCGATTCTGCGGCAGTGGC